>NZ_JBEZJL010000038.1:0-98792 GCF_040651755.1 Actinomadura sp. NPDC048394
CCGACGAGCCGCTGGCAGTGCTCGGCGATCTGGTCGGGGCGCAGCCCGCGGCGGGGCGGCGGGGGGCGGGGCCGCGGCCCCCCCCCCCCGCGCCCTTTCCGCGTGGCGTCAGGGATTGACCACGGCCATCCAGATCGGTTCCGTGCGGCTCTGCATCGCCTCGACGGCGCGGGCGGCGTCGGCGAGCGGGTACCGGTGGGTGATCAGGTCCGCCGCGTCCAGCGCGCCGCCGCCGAGGAGGCCGAGGACCTGCTCGGCGTCGGTGCGGGTGCACGCGCGGGTGCCGACGATCCGCCAGCAGTTCCTCATCAGCTCGGCCATCGGAAGCGTCACCGGCGCCTGGTTGGCGCCCATGTGCACGAGCGTCCCGCCGGTCGCGAGCGCGGCCGTGGCCTGCAGCGTGACGGGGCCCTGCGGGACGTAGTCCAGGACGGCGTCGGCGCCCTCCGGCACCAGGTCCCGCAGCGCCTGGGTGAGGCCCTGCTTCTCGTCCCAGCCGGGCGGTAGCTCGTCCAGCGCGACGACGTCGGTAGCGACGCCACCGGAGAGGCGGCGGACCGCCTCCAGCCGCTCCGCGCTGCGCCCGACCAGAACGAGCCGAGCCACGCCGAAGTGCCGGGCCAGCGCGATCGTCGCGGTGCCCATCGTCCCGGTCGCGGCGGTGACGACGAGCGTCGCGCCCGGCGTGAGGCCGGCGAGCTTGAGGGCGCGGACGGCGTTGGCGAGGTCGTGCACCTTCGCGCCGACGTCGAAGCCGACCGCGTCCGGCAGCGGGTCGACCAGCCAGTGCGGGACGCGGACGTACTCGGCGAGCCCGCCGTCGTGGTATGCGTCGTACAGCGGCATCGGCACGTCGCTGAACGCGGCGTGCCCGATCATCGCCTGCTGCGCGCACATCATCTCGCGGTCGGTGCGGCAGTACCGGCACGAACGGCACGTCAGGTTGGGGTGGACGCGGACCCGGGTGCCGACCGCGACGCCGGTGACCTCCTCGCCGACGGCCGCGACCGTCCCGGCGGCCTCGTGCCCGAGGGTGGTCGGCAGATGCCGGAACGCGCCCATGGCGAGCAGCCGCATCATGCCGGGCGCGAGCCCGGCGGAGGCCACCTTGACCAGGACGTCCAGCGGTCCCGGTTCCGGGACGGGGATCTCGACGAGGTGCAGCGCGTCGGAGCCGCGGTCGGCGCGCGCGGCGAGCATCGTCTTCACCGGGCCTCCGCGGCGGTCGGGGGCAGGTGCCGGTCGAGGAACGCGTGCGTCCGCTCCCAGGCGGTCTCGGCCGGGCCGGACCGGTACATGTGCGGGCGCGCGTCGCACGCGAAGGCGTGCCCGGCGTCCTCGTAGACATACTGGTCGAAGTCGGCGCCCGCGTCCTGCAGCGCGGCGTCGATGGCCTTCACCTGGTCGGCGGGGATCGTCGGGTCCTCGGCGCCGACGTGCAGCAGCATCGGCGCGTCGATCGTCCCGGCCCGGTCCAGGACGGCGTGCGGGCCCGCCGCGATGCCGGGGCCGTAGAACACGACGGTCGCGGCGAGTCCCGGGATCGCGGTGGCCGCGGTGAACGCGGCCCGGCCGCCGAAGCAGAACCCGACGACCGCGGTCCGATCGGCCGGGACGCCCTCGACGCCGGAGAGGTGGCCGACGACGGCGCCGACGTCGGTGACGATCGCGTCCGGGCCGATCGCGCCGATCAGCGGCATCGCCTCGGCGTGCTGGTCGTAGCCGAGGGTGGCGACGCCGGTGCGGTGGAACAGGTCGGGGGCGAGGGCCAGGAAGCCGCGCGCCGCGAACCGGCGGGCGATGTCCTGGATGTGGTCGTTGACGCCGAACGCCTCCTGCAGGACGACCACGGCCCGGTCGGCGGGGGCGTCCGGCCGCGCGGCGTAGACCCGCATCGGCCCGTCGGCGGTCTCAACGGTGATCCATTCGGTCATGACTCTCCTTGCGGCAGGGCGTGGTAGTACTCGGCGGCGCCGGGGTGCAGCGGGACGGGCGTGCGGCCCATCGCCACCGGGTCGAGGGGATAGGTGACCGGGCTCTTCTCCGGCGGGATGTGCCGGTACTGCCGCTCGATGACCTCGCGGGTCTCGCCGAGCACCCACGCGATCGCGTACGCGACGTCGTCCGGCAGGTCGGAGCGGGTCAGCACCAGGAAGTCGGAGAAGTCGAGCGTGCGGAAGCGCGGGCAGCCGGGGAAGTGGCCCTCCTCGACGGTCGCCGCGGGCCAGGAGTAGTCGGCCCACAGGCCGTCCAGGACGTCCTGTTCGACCTCCAGGAAGTGGAGGTCGCCGCCGAACTCCTGCCAGTGCGGCAGCATGACGGCCTCGTGGACGACGGCGTCCGCGCGTCCCGCCAGCACGTGCGCGAACGTCTCCCAGGGGCGTTCGTCGGCCAGGATCGTCCCGCCCCAGCCGGTGACGTCGACGCCGGAGCGGGTGAGCACCTCGTGCGCGCCGACGCCGACGTGGTTCTCCCCGTCGTGGCCGGACGTCGCGAGCGTCAGCGCGGGCTTCGCCTCGCGCAGCTCGGCGAACGAGGTGATCCCGAGCGTCCGGCGGACGCCCACGACCAGACGGTCCCGCTGCGGGACGACGCCGAGCGCGCGCAGCTCGGGGAACGCCTCCCCGGCGTACAGGCCGCGGCCGTCCAGCGCGGCGGTGGCGAACGCGGCGGGCGTCGTCAGCGCGACGTCCACCTCGCCCCGCCCCACCGCGCGCACGGCGTCGGCGTAGCCGCGGCTGTTCCAGATCGCGACGCGGGTGTACGGGCCGCACCGGTCGGTGAGCTCCTGCGAGATCCAGCCGCAGACCCGGTGCAGGTTGGCAGCGCCCCAGTCGCCGCGCAGGTGCAGCGTCAGCGACCGGTCGATCTTCGGTTCGGGCGGACGGGTCATGACGTGCCTTCCATGTCGAGGTGGCCGGCCGTGTCGAAGTGGCCGGCCGTGTCGAAGTAGCCGGCCAGCGCGTCGCGCACCCGCGCGGCGCGGGCGGACGGGAACACGGCCGCGACGTAGCGGTCGGGCTTGACCAGCACGAACCGGCCGCGCGCACCGGCGAGCGCGGATTCGAGCCGTCCGTCGGCGTCGGCGACGGCCTGCCGGCCGTCGCGCGGGCGCGGCAGCCGGTCGCCGAGCACGACGTCGATCCGCCGCATCCGCCACGGGCCGAGCGCGGCGCCGACGCGCTCCCAGGCGGCGGGCGTGACGTCCACGCCGAGCAGCGCCGGGCCGTCGCCGAGGACGTCGTCGAGCCGCCGCGGGCGCAGCCCCGGCGGGACGAGCACGCGCGGCTGGGGGAGCTGCGTCCCGACCAGCCGCTCGTCGCCGTGCCCCGTGCGGACCACGACGCCCTCGGCGTGGACGGCGCGCGGCCGGAACCGCATCTCGGTCAGGTACCGGCGGCTCCACGGGACGAGCAGCAGGGCGCGCACGGCGGTGTCGCGCAGGCGCCCCCGCATCGGGTCCACGGTCATCACCACCCGCCCGAGCCGCTCGGAGAACGCGACGGTCGCCTCGGCGTGCGGGCGCCGCTCGGGCTCGTAGGTGTCGAGCAGCTGCTCGTCCGCGCGGCCGTGCCACACCTCCGCGACCTTCCACGCCAGGTTCGCGGCGTCGCGGACGCCGGAGTTGAGGCCCTGGCCGGCGAACGGCGGCATCATGTGCGCGGCGTCGCCGAGCAGGAAGCAGCGGCCGTCGCGCCACCGGTCGGCGACCACGGCGTTGAAGGTGTAGTTCGTCGCGCGCTCGACCTGCCCGGGGGTGATCGTCCGGTAGGGGGAGACGAGCCGCTCGATGGTCGCGAAGTCCGGCCGGGTGCCGCCCTCGCCCTCCCCGGGCCGGAGCCGGAACTCGTACCGGCAGCGGCCGTCCCGCCCCGGCACGATCACCGTCGGCCGGCCGGGGCGGCCGAGGTGCATGCCGTACCGCTCGTCGTGCGGATCGCCGGTGGTGTCGGCGACCAGCCAGACGTCCCGGTGGCTGGTCCCGGTCATCCCGATGCCCGCCAGCTCCCGGACCGTGCTGCGGCCGCCGTCGCAGCCGAGCACCCAGCTCGCCGCCGTCTCGGTGCGGGTGCCGCAGGACTCCTCCAGGACGGCGGTCGCGCCGCCGGGACCGTCCTCGATCCCGATCAGCCGGGTGCCGAACCGGACGTCGACGCCGTCGCGGTCCTTGAGGTTCTGCAGCAGGACGCGCTCCAGCTCCGGCTGCGCGAACTGGTTCTTGAACGGGTGGCCGAGGCGGTACGGTTCGGGCCCGCGCGCCTGGAACAGCGGACGGCCCTTCCGGTCGTGGTACCGGGTGCCCGTTCCGGGCACGACGATCTCCAGCACGGCCTCGTCCAGCCCGGCGGCCTGGAGCGTGCGCAGCGACTCGTCGTCCAGGCTGATCGCCTTGGCCTCGTCGCTGGTGGAGGCGTTCCGCTCGGCCAGGACGACCGGCACGCCGCGCGCCGCCAGCAGGTTCGCGGTGGTCAGCCCGACCGGGCCCGCGCCGACGATGAGCACGGGCGGTCGCGTGGACGCGGTCATGGGCGGCCGTCTTTGCGCGCGAGGTAGGCGAATCCCGCGTCGAGCTGGCTCTCCGCCCAGCACTCGTCGCGCTTCGCCGCCGCCTCCGCGCCGTCCGACCACACCTTGACCGGGCCCGCGGCCATCGCCGTCAGCTGCGTCCGGCAGGCCCCGTCGAGCAGGACGGCGTGCATCACGGCCGCCTGGACGCTCGTCCCGGCGGCGACCAGGCCGTGCTTGGGCATCAGCGCGGCGGGCGCGTCGCCCAGCGCCCCGGCCAGGGCGCGCCCGAGTTCCGGGGTGCTGACGAGCGCGCCGGTCAGGGTGAAGCGCGGCACGTCCGCGCCGCCGAACAGCGTCCCCTCATGGGAGATCGGCAGCAGCGGCGTGTCCAGCGCGGCGAACGCGACGGCCCCTCGCGCGTGCGAGTGGACCGTGCAGTGCAGCTCCGGCCGGAGCCGGAGGATCTCCAGGTGGATGTGGCATTCCTTGTGCGGCGCGCCGTCGCCCTCGACGACCTCGGCGTCCCACGAGACGAGCTGGATCCGGTCGCCGTCGATCTCCTCGAAGCCCCAGCCCGGCGTCTTGATCCAGATGCCGCGCCCGTCCGGGTCGCGGACCGCCGCGTGCCCCCACACCATGTCCGACTGCCCCGCCGCGGCCAGGGCCCGGTTCGCGGTGACCGCCAGCTCCCGCGCCGCCGTCATCGCAGCGCCTCGATCTCGGCCGCCGGCAGCCGCTCGGCCGTCCTCGTCGCCTCCGTGACCTGCGGGACCGCGCGCGCCGACGCGACCGTCAGATGCACGCTCTGCTCCCGGTGGATCGAGGTGAACGCGATCCCCACCGGCACCTTGACGAAGTCGCCCGGCTCGAGCGCGACCGTGCCGCGCTGCGTGACGAGGGTCCGGCGCCCGCTGATCTGGTACTGGATCTCCTCGGCGTTGCGGATCCGGCGGTACACGCGCCCGTCGGACGCCGCGGCGACCGTCCGCCCGATCAGGACGTGGGACGACCGGTAGAGCCAGGTCGTCCCCGGCGCGTCGTCCGGGCGCAGCACCTGGATCCGCTCGGTCTCGCCCTTGGCCTGCTCCAGCAGGGCCCGCTCGTCGGCCGGGGCCAGCACGACGTCGTGGCCGGGGCCGGCGAGGCACTCGGTGATCATCTCGTTGACGTCGCCCGGCTCCCAGCCGTCGAACGGCGGGATCGCCACCTCCGACGTCCGCTGCGCCGGCGCCGCCTCGACGACCGGGGCCGGGACGTAGAACAGGACGTGGATGTCCTCGCGCCCGTAGTTGTCGTGCGCCACGCCGACCGGGATGCGGGAGAAGTCGCCCGGCACCAGGTCGACGGTGCCGAACTCGGTCATCAGCGACCGCACGCCCGCGACCTGGAACGACATCTCGTCCACGTCGCAGTTGCGGTGGTAGAACGGCTGCCGGCCGTTCATCGTCTGCCACTCCAGGCGCATGAAGTCGCTCTCGTAGACGCCGCGCGGCGGCGCGAACGCCCGCTGGACGTACTCGGCGTCGAAATGGACGACCTCGATCGGCGGATGGTCGCGCCCCATGCGGGGCGCGCCGGGCCGCGCGTGCGGATCGCCCAGCAGCTGCTCCTCGCGCCGCTCGAACACGCGCGGCGGCGCGTCGAACGGGAACGTCTCGAAGCTCTCCTTGACGGTGCCCATGGCTTTCCCTTCTCAGGCCTCGGCGAGTCTCAGGCCTCGGCGAGGACGGTGTTGCGCAGCGTGCCGATGCCGCCGATCGTCACCTCGACGACGTCGCCGCCGGCGAGGAACACCTGCGGATCGCGGCGGTACCCGACGCCGCCGGGCGTCCCGGTGAGGATGACGTCCCCCGGCTCCAGCCGCGTGAACTGCGACGTCACCTCGATCAGGCGCGGCACGTCGAAGATCAGCCGCTCGGTGTTAGAGGACTGCATCTCCTGCCCGTTCAGCCGCAGCGAGATGTCGAGCGTGCCGGGGTCCAGCTCGTCGGCGGTGACCAGGACGGGGCCGAGGGGCGTGGAGGCGTCCCATGCCTTGCCCTGCATCCACTGATGCGTCTTGTACTGGAAGTCCCGCATGGTGACGTCGTTGGCGATCGTGTACCCGAGGACGTGCTCGAAGGCCCGGTCGCGCGGGATGCGGCGCCCGCCCTTGCCGATGACCACGGCGAGCTCCGCCTCGTAGTCGACCTGGGACGACTCGGGCGGCAGCGTGATCGGCGCGCCGTGCCCGATCAGGCTGGACGCGAACTTGGGGAACAGCACCGGGTAGTCCGGCAGGTCGCGGCCGGTCTCCTCGACGTGCGCGCGGTAGTTGAGGCCGACGCAGAAGACCTTCTCCGGCCGGACGACCGGGAGCAGCGTCAGCCCGTCGAGCTCCACGCCCGTCTCCGCCGCGGGCGCATGCTCCAGATCGCGCGTCGCGCGGTCGATCCGGTCGACGCCGAGCAGCCGGTGGACCCGGGTCCCGTCGAGCCGGCCGATCGCGCCGGCCCCGTCCTCGTCCTGGTAGGCGACGAACCGCATCCCACATCCTGTCCTGTTTATCAAAGCAGTGATCCTGCTTTTCGATACAAGCTAGAGCTAGATCGATCGAGGGTCAATGAGCTAGCGTGCTCAACATTCAGGAAAAGGATCCTGTAAAACAGGACAAGGAGCCGTCCATGGCCATCGCCGAACTAGGACACACCGGACTCTGGGTCGACGACCTCCCGCTGATGCGCGACTTCTACGAGCGCGTCCTCGGCCTGACCGTCACCGACCACGACGACGACATCGGCATCGTCTTCCTCAGCGCCCGGCCCGGCGTCGAGCACCACGAGTTCGTGCTCCAGACCGGCCGCACCGCCCCGCCCGGCGCCAAGCAGCAGCACCAGATCTCCTGGCGCGTCGAGACCCTCGACGACATCCGCGCGTTCCACCGCAGGTTCGCCGAGGAGGGCGTCGAGGTACAGCAGGAGGTCACCCACGGCAACGCGTTCGGGATCTACTTCTTCGACCCGGAGGGCAACCGCAACGAGGTCTACCTGCGCGTCGACCGGGACGTCCCCCAGCCGTTCCGCAAGACCATCGACTTCGGCCTGCCCCCCGAGGAGATCTACGCCGAGGCCGAACGCCTCCTCGACGACGGCGGCCCCGCCTACCGCCCCGTCCAGTAGACGCGCCGGCGGCGCGGCACCGCACAGTGCCGCGCCGCTCCGCCGTGCCTGGGAGCTGCGCCTAGGAGTCGAGGATCGCCAGCCGCTCGCTGATCCGCGCGGCGGCCTCCTCCACCGCCCGGGTCACCTGCGGCACCCGCGCGTCCGGAACCCGGTACGACAGCGCGGCCACGCTCACCGCGGCGACGACGGCCCCGCCGGAATCGCGGATCGGGGCCGCCACGCCCAGCACGTCGGCGTCGAGCTCGCCGCGCGACACGGCCGTCCCCGCCTCGCGGATGCGCTCCAGCCGCTCCCGCAGCGCGGCCGCGTCCGTCAGCGTCGCGTCGGTGAACCGCGGCAGCCCGCTCCGCTCGACGACCTCGTCGATCTCCTTGTCGGGCGCCCACGCCAGCAGCACCAGCGCGGACGCCCCCGCGTTGACGGGCAGCACGTGCCCGCGCTCGTACGACAGCCGGACGGGGTGGTCGGCCTCCTCCCGTTCGAGGCAGACCACCGTCGCGCCCGTCCGGCGCGTCAGCAGCACGGCCTCGCCGACCTGCTCGGCGAGGTCCCGCATCACCGGGCGCGCGACCTCCGACAGCCCGATCCCCTTGCGCGCCAGCCGCGCCAGCTCGAACACCCGGGGCCCGAGCCGGTACCCCGCCGGCCGCTGCTCCTCGATGAACCCCGAGGACGCCAGGCTCTGCAGGTACCGGTACGCGGTCGACCGCGCGACGCCGAGGTGGTCGGCGACCTCCTGGCCGCCGACCACGAGCCGCGAGTCGTCGAACAGCAGCAAGATGTCCAGCGCGCGGTCGGCGGTGGAGTTCCGCTCCCGGTACCCGCTGACCTTTTCCGATCGCTGTCCTGCCATGCAGGAGAACATACATGAATGACAGGCGCCCACGGCCGACAACGCTCTGGCCCGGGCCGCCCGGCCCCCGATCGGACGAAGCCCGGGGTCAGTCCTCGTCCGGATGGCGTCGCCTCGAACACGGCGGCCATGGCGCGCTCCTCGCCCTCGACGCTCGGCTCCCCGGCGGGCGGCCCCGCGCCGTCGTCAGGGGTGTCGGCCGAGCGTGCTCGGGTTGGTGCGGGGGAGGGGGCGGCCGGTCAGGAAGGCGGTGACGGACGTGCGGTAGAGCTCCGGTTGTTCGGCTTCGATGACGTGCCCGGCGCCGGGGATCTGCAGGAGCACCGCTCCGGGAATGGTGTCGCGGTATTCGCGGGCGATCTCGGGGCGCTTGTAGTCGCACTGGCCGCGCAGCACCAGCGCGGGGACGCGGACGGTGCGCAGCGCGGGCCGGGGGTCGGGCACCTTGAGGGCGTCGTCGGAGATCAGCTGGTTGGAGTAGAAGCCCGCGCGCGAGGACGCCTCGTGGAGGGCGCGTTCGGGGTGGCAGGTCGCGGCCGATCCGACCGTGGAGAGCAGCTCGTCGAAGAGCGGGTCGATCTCCTTGTCGGGGACGAGCGCGTGCGCGGCGCGGGGGTCGACGTCCATGAGCACCGACCAGGCGATCAGGCGGGGGCCGGCTTCGAGATCGTCCATCCGCTTGCGCTGCCGGGGCGTGAGGCGGTCCCAGATATCGCCTTCTCCGGACTTCTTCCATTCGGGTGCCCACAGGGCGCCGGGGGAGGTGAAGACGGCCTTGGCGACGTTGCCCGGGTGCTCGGCCATGTACGACGCGGCCAACGTCGCCCCCCACGAGCTGCCGACGAGGATGAGCTTCGGCGCTCGGATCCGCGCGCGGATCGCCTCCAGGTCGGCGACCTGGCGGGCGACGGTGTAGCCGGTGGGGTCGGAGAGCCGCTCGGAGCGTCCGGAGCCGAGCTGGTCGTAGGTGTAGACGTCGAAGCCGCGCGCGGCGAGGTCGCGGTCGAGGTCGTCCGGCCCGGCGCCGGGGGTTCCGGGGCCGCCGTGCAGGCGCACCACCGGAGCGGTGTCCCGGTGCCCCCGTCCTGGCGTCAGCGTGTAGGCGATGCGCGAGCCGGTGGACAGCGTCCAGTAGCGGGTCGCCTGGGGAGGCAGCGGCACCGGGCGGACGCCGAGAGGCCGGAAGACGGTGAGGGCGGAGGTGAGCGCGACCGCGCCGACCAGCAGTCCGGTGACCAGCAGGGTGGCCGCCCGCGGGCGGCGGAAGGCCAGGCGTGCGCCGAGCCCGGCCGGCACGGCGCAGCCGAGCGCCGTGGCGCCGAGCGCGGCGGCCATCGCCACCGGGATGGACGCGGCGGCGGAGACGGCGAGCAGGAACGCGACGATCGCGACCGGAGCGGCGAGCAGGACGGCGACGGCGGTGAGCGTCCAGCCGGCGATGCGGCGGCGCAAGGAGAACGCGGATGTTGTCGGCATGGCGGCGACAGTAGGAACGGCGCCGCGCCCGGGGCGTCCCCCGGACGGAACGCTGTTCGTACCCCGCGGGGGGTACGCACGCCCCTTCTCTCGGACGATTCCCCGGATACACGGCATTCCCTACGCTCGTGCTCGTGGACTTCGATGCGGGACGGCCGGACCGGCCGGCCGACCGCCGGTGGCGCTGGATCGCCCTCGACGTGCTGGTCGCCTACGTGTCCGCGGTCATCCCCGTCGGGCCGTCCGACGTCACCGCGTCGCTGTGGCACGGTCCGGTGGTGATGCGCGTCGCCGCGGTCGTCTGGTTCGCGGCGATCGCGGGACGCCGGTTCGCGCCCGCCACCGCCCTTGCGGCGTCGGCGTGCGCCACGGTGGCGGTGGCGGCGGCGGGCGAGCCGCTCACCAACCTGTCGGCGGCGTCCGCGCTGAGCCTGACGATGGTCGCGCAGACCCGCCCGCGCCCCCGGGCCCTGCCGCTCGTCGCCGTCCCGGTGGCCGCGGCGCTGGTCGCGCTGGCGGGCGAGAGCGTCCAGGCACTGGTGCTGGGCGCGATCCTGCACGCCGGCGCCTGGCTGGCGGGCGACGCCGCCCGGTCGCGCTTCGAGGCGGCGCGGGCGCTGCGCGAGCACGAGGCCGAGCGGGCCCGGGCCGACCGGCGGCAGGCGCTGTCGGACGAGCGGGCCCGGCTGGCCCGCGAGCTGCACGACGCCGTCGGGCACGCGGTCACCGTCATGGTCACCCACGCGGGCGCCGCCCGTCTCGTGCTCGGCGGCGGGCACGCCGAGGTCCGCACGTCGCTGGAGCAGATCGAGGACGTGGGCCGTTCCGCGATGCACGACCTCGACCGGATCCTCGGCCTGCTGGAGACCGACCCGGCCGCCCCCGACCTCGACGCCTCGGTGCGCCGCCTCGTCGCCACGCTGCCCGCGCACCTGCGGGCCGAGACCGCGGTCGCCGCCGACCTGGGCGAGGTCAGCGGCCCGGCGGCGCAGGCCGTCCACCGCGTCGTCCAGGAGTCGCTGACCAACGTCGTCCGGCACGCGTCCGCCACCTCGGTGCGCGTCCGGCTGCTGCGGGACCGGGAGGACATCGTGGTCGAGGTGACCGACGACGGGAGCGCACCGGCGCCGCCGCGTCCCGGCCGCGGGCTGACCGGGATGCGCGACCGCGTCCAGCGGCTCGGCGGCACCTGCCGGGCGGGCCCGGACGCGTCCGGCGGCTGGCGGGTGGACGCCCGGATCCCGGCGGGCGCCCCGTGATCCGCGTCCTGCTCGCCGACGACGAGCAGCTCATGCGCGGCGGCCTGCGGATGATGCTGGGCACCCAGCCGGACATGACCGTCGCCGGCGAGGCGTCCGACGGCGCCGAGGCCGTCCGGCTCGCCGCGAGCCTGCGGCCCGACGTCGTCCTGATGGACGTCCGCATGCCCATCAAGGACGGCGTCGCGGCGACCGCCGAGATCACCGCCTCGGGCCTGCCCACCCGGGTACTCGTCCTGACCACCTTCGAGCTGGACGAGTACGTCTTCGCCGCCGTGCGCGCCGGGGCCAGCGGGTTCCTGCTCAAGCGCAGCCCGCCGGAGACCCTCATCGACGGGGTCCGGACGGTCGCCGCCGGGGAAGGGCTGCTGGGCCCCTCGGTGACCCGGCGGCTGCTGGGCGAGTTCGCGCGGGTGTCGCCCCCGCCGCCCGGCGACGAGGTCCGGCGGCGCCTCGACCGCCTCACCGCGCGCGAGCACGAGGTGCTGCTCCACCTGGCCCGCGGGCTGTCCAACGCCGAGATCGCTCTACGGGTCCATGCCGCCGAGGCCACCGTCAAGACCCACGTCAAGCGCATCCTCGCGAAGCTCGACCTGCGTGACCGGATCCAGGCCGTCGTCTTCGCCTACGACCACGGGCTCGTCCGCCCGGGCGGCGACACGCGGACCGACCCCGGGTGACGTGCTAGGCCAGGCCGGCGGCCAGCACGCCGACGAGACCGATGAGGACGATCTCCAAGCCGAGCAGCCTCGCGAGATAGCGGGGCGTGAAGCGGTACCGGTAGCAGTGCTCGGCGAGGGCCTTCATCTGCTCCACCGGGTTGAGGCGCGGAGCGCCGTGCCGGGACGGCGTCCCGCGGAACCCGGCTTGGCCGTGCGCCGGTGACTCGGTGACGGGACGCACCAGCACCCGGGTCACCGCCCGTACGGGCACCACCATCTGGTCCCAGTGCAGGGCGTCCAGCGGTAACGACTTGTCCTGTCCGTGGAGTTGGAAAATGGGGCCGTACAAGGTGACGAAGCGGGCTTGATGGGCGCGTCCTCGGGCCTCCTCGCCCAGAAGCCCACGGTAGGTCTCGCCGTTGTCGAGGGTGATCTCCAGTTCGACGTCCCGCTCGGCGTAGTAGGCGCACCGGTCGAACGCGGACGGCGCGCCGGACGCGGGGCCGGGAGGCGGGGCCGCGCCGTCCTCCAGCCGCGCCAGGGTCGCGGCCGCCAGGCAGGAGATCGTCAGCGACAGCACGATGAAGCAGGCCACCGTCCACAGGACGAGGGCGGGGGAGTGCAGGGTCTCCGCCGCATCGCCGAGGACGACCTGGCGCAGGCTCAGCATCGACACCGGCGTGAGCATGCCGAGGACCCCGAGCAGCGCCAGCGTCGAGGCGGTGACGAGCGTCCCGGCGATCACCACCCGGCCCGGCTGCGGGAGGGCCGCCGGCCGGCGGACGCCCAGGCGGGCACGGAGGCGGTCGCGCATCAGGTCGTAGTGCAGCCCGGGGAACACCCCGAGGACCAGGACCGCGGCGTCGGCGACCAGGGACCCGCTCATGCGCGCCGTGCCGCGCGTCCGGTCCGCGCACCGCCGCCACGCGCTCCGGTCCGGACCTGCCATCCGCGGCTGTCGATCATCGCCACCCCAGCGCGTATCAGGGCTGTGAACTGCCGTTCCGGGTTCCCGCGCGTCAGATCATTGCATTTGGTCCATGGAAATTCAACAGCAGAACAATTGACAGCAAGTCCAATCCGCCCCGATCACCAGACCGTTCCCGGGCGGATATGCCAACCGAACTCCCTAATGGCGACAAGGTCGGCCGGGCGAGGCGGCGGCGCCGCGGGCAGGTCGCGGCGCGCGGCGTCCGCCCCGACCGCCCAACGGACCGGCGGCGGGCGGCGGCCCAGGACCCTTAGCGGACGGCGGTGCCGGCTATTTGGGTTCGGACCGGGACGAAGGTGGAATGGAACCGGAATTCGGTGATGTCGACCGAGGCGAAGCCGGCCGCGTGGATGGCGGCCGCGGTGTCCCGGTCGGTGCGGCAGCCTTCGAAGGCCCACCGCCAGGGCCGGCGGACCAGCCGTTGGGCGTGCCGGACGGTGCCGTGCGGCGCGGCGACGTGCTCGATGAACGCGAACCGGCCGCCGGGCCGCAGGATCCGGTGGATCTCGTGGAGCACCTGCGCCGGATCGTGGACGGTGCAGAGCACCCAGGTGCACACGACGGCGTCCACGCTGGCGTCCTCCAGGTCGATCGCCTCGCCGGGCACCGGGTGGACGGTCAGGTCGACGCCGCGGGCGGCGGCGGTGCGCTCCAGCCGCCGATGGAAGTACGGGTTGGGTTCGATCGCGTGCACGGTCGTCCCCGGCGCCAGGTAGCGCAGGTTCGGGCCGTTGCCCGCGCCGATCTCGGCGACGACGCCGCCGGTCCCGGCGAAGATCCTGCGCTTGTGGCCGGCGAGCCGGTGCTCGATGTAACCGGCCATGAGCGCGAAGAATCCCGAGTTCAGGCGACCGCGCACGGGGTTCGGGCTCAGTGCCGGCAACGTGCTGGCTTCGGGCATGTGGCGCTCCTCGACATCGATTCCGCCAATGGGAAGGCCGTACTGGCGGTGGGTGTTCTCGATGTTCCGATGGCGCAGGGCGTGCTGTCAGGCGGGGAATTACGCCAGGCTCTACCTGAGTCGCTACCTGTTCCGGGCCCACCAGGCGGCGATCTGGGCGCGGGACCGGACGTCGAGCCGTTGGCGGATCCGTTCGACGTGCCCTTCGGCGGAGCGTTCCTTGATGCCGAGGCGGCGGGCGATCTGGCGGTTGCTGAGCCCGTCCGCGACCAGGGCCGCGACCTGGAGTTGCCGCGGCGTGAGCACGTCGTCCACGGACCGCCGCTCCGGCGGGCCGGGGGTCTCGCCCAAGTGGTTCAGGACGGCCCGGACGACCGGGGCCGAGTCCCCGGCCCAGGGGAAATGGCTGCGGCCGGGGAGCGTCACCAGTTGAGCGTCGGGGATCCGTGCGGCCAGATCGCGTCCGAGCCGGTACGGGATCGCCCGGTCACCGCGCCGGTGCAGCACCGCGGTCGGCGTGACGACCTTGTGGAGTTGGTCCGTCACGCACGCCTCGTAGCACTGTTCCAGCAGCTCGCAGGCGAACTCCGCGGTGGCCGTGCCGCGCTGTAGCCGGGCGAAATGCGCCTTGGTGTCGGCGGGGGCATCGGCCATGAAGATGTCGGCCAGGACGTCCGAGCCCAGCCCCCAGTGCGCGCGCACCATCCCGAGCACGGCCTCCCGGACCTGCGGGGAGGCGACCCGGCTCCCGTCGGCGTAGCCGCCGTAGACGATCAGGCGTCCGACGCGCTCCGGATGCCGGACGGCGAAGGCCAGCGACGTCACGGCGGCCGTCGAGACGCCCAGCAGGTCGAAGCGTTCCCGGCCCAGATGGTCGGCGACCGTCCGCAGCACCTGCACGCTGGTGTCCAGCGTCTGGCCGGGCCACGGATCGGACAGTCCGCAGCCGGGCTTGTCGTACAGCACGACCGTCCGGCGCGCCGCCAGGGGGAGCAGGAACGCGCGGACGGCCGGATCCTGCCACGACAGCTCCAGATGGCTGATCCAGGCGGGCGGGACGATCAGCGGCGGCCCGTCGCCGACCGTGCCGTACGCGATCCGCGCCCCGCCCTCGGCGGCGCAGAAGCGGATCTCCAAGCGCGGTTCGTGCCCGCCGTCCACCACCAGCCCCCACGCCGTCCTCGGAACAGGCCAGGGCGAGCCCCAAGCCAACGTCATCAACGTCGCACATCGCCATGCTCGGCCGCCAACGCCACTCCTGGGACCAGGACGGCCGGACGCGGTCACCCGCGCGCGGACGGCTCAGGACGGTCTTTCAAAGCCGGCCCGAAACGGTGCCTGTACTGGGACGGGGTCAGGCCCGTCTCGCGGCGCATGAGGGTGCGCAGGTTGGCGGCGGTGCCGAGGCCGCTGCGGCGGGCGACCACGTCCACGCGCGACTCGCCGCGCTCGATCAGCCGGCAGGCCAGGGCGACCCGCTCGGCGGTGAGCCAGGCCAGCGGGGTCGTGCCGAGCTGCGCGCGGAAGCGCCGGTGGAGCGTCGCGGGGCTGACCGCCGCGCGGGCGGCGAGACCGGCGACGGTCAGCGGCGCGTCCAGCCGCTCCTGGGCCCAGGCCAGGACGGGCGCGAGGGACTCGTCGGGGATGTCGGGGACGGGGCGCTCGACGAACTGCCGCTGCCCGCCGTCGCGGTGCGCCGCGAACACCAGCCGCCGGCTGACCGCGTTGGCGATCTCCGCGCCGTGGTCCCGGCGGACGATGTGGAGCCCGAGGTCGAGCGCGGCGGCGCTCCCGGCGGCGGTGAGGACGTCGCCGTCGTCGACGAACAGCACGTCCTCCTCGAGCCGGACGGCGGGGAAGCGCTCCCGGAACGCGTCCGCCCACTGCCAGTGCGCGGTGGCCCGCCGCCCGTCGAGCACGCCCGCCTCGGCGAGCGTGAACGCGCCGCTGCAGAAGCCGACCAGCCGCGCGCCGCGCTCGTGAGCGCGGCGGACGGCGCCGAGCACGGCCGGGCGGCGCGGTACCTCGACGTCGGGCCGGTTCGGGACGATCACGGTGTCGGCGGCGTCCACCGCCTCCAGTCCCGCGACGCCGGTGAGGGTGAAGAAGCCGTCCCGCATGAGGGTGCGCGGCTCGGCGGCGCAGAGGCGGAAGTCGTACAGGTCGCGGCCGATCTCGGGCCTGCGCAGCCCGAAGACCTCGGTCGCGCAGCCGAGCTCGAAGGGGTTGGAGTTCTCGTCGACGATCACCACGACGCGGTGCGGGCCGCCGCCGGAACCCGCCTGAGAGGATTCTTGCGTCATATGCGATTCCTAGCACTCGAACCCGCGGTCCTCAACCGGCGAGGATCGGCTCATGAGCAACGAACCCATCACCCTCGCCGAGGCCCTGACCACCTTCGACGCGCTGTGGAGCCCCCGCGTCGTGACGCGCGTCAACGACTACGACGTGCGCATCGCCAAGGTCGAGGGCGAGCACGTCTGGCACGTCCACGACGACACCGACGAGTTCTTCCTGGTGCTGAGCGGGGAGCTCCACATCGCCCTGCGCGAGCCGGACGGGGAGCGCACGGTCCGGCTCGGCCAGGGCGCGGTCTTCACCGTCCCGCGCGGTACCGAGCACAAGCCGTCCTCGGCCGCGGGCGCGTCAATCCTGATGTTCGAGCCCACCGGGACGCCGTCGGTCGGCGACCGCCATGACGCGGTCCCCGCGCACGTCGACGCGACGACGGGCCACCCTCTAGGCCAATGATCTAGGTCACTGCACGGCCCTCGACGCCCGGGACGGGTCGCGGCTTCGGCGCTGCGGCGGCGACGCGGGTCGTGAGCCAGGCGTCGATCTCCTCGCGCACGGCGGCCAGGTCGTAGGTGCGCTGGTCGACGTTGTCGGCGCGCAGCTCGAACACCGGGATGCCGGCGCGTTCGAGGGTCTCGGTGATGAACCAGCCACTGCGGGCGTCCTCGCCGACCAGGTGCACGACACCGTCGACCTGGTGCAGGCGCGCCTCCTTCAGGTACCACTCGGTCGACCACGGCGGCCGGTAGAGCTGGTCGGAGAAGGCGGCGAAGCGGGCGGCGAGGGCGCGCATCGGGTCGTCGCCGTAGCGGATGTAGCCGTCGGCGGCGATCGCCAGGTACATCGACCAGACGAAGACGGCGCCGTGGCGTTCCTCGAAGTGGCGGTAGAAGTCCATGTCGTACCAGAGGCCGCGGCCGATCCACATCAGCCGGAGACGCTCGTCCGGGCAGGCGGCCTCGCCGGCGGCGACGCGGGCGGCGACCTCGTCGTGGAAGCGCCTGGCGGCGTCGCGGGCCCAGACGGTGCCGCGGTGCCACTGCGGGATCATGACGCTGGAGATGCTGTCGTCGACGCGCAGCGGGACGGGACGCGTGCGGGCGATGAGGTCGCGGGTGCGGCGGTTCCATTCCTCCTGCTCGTTGACCAGCGCCATCACCTCGCGGAACCGCGACTCGCGGAAGACCCGGCCGGTCGTGGTCTCCAGGAAGCGCACGAGCCCTTCCAGCTCGGCGGTCATCAGGTCCAGGCGGGCGGTGCCGACGGCGGACTCCCACTGCTCGGGCATCAGGTCCCACCAGTTGACCGGGACGGTGTCGGCGGCGGCGCTCTCCAGCGGGTAGTAGGCGATGCCGTCCTGCTCGTCCCAGATGTCGAACAGCTTGCGGGACGCGTCGCCGGTGGTCTCGCCGAGGACGATCGTGGGGCGGGGCAGCCCGCCCCACGGCGGATCGGCGACCTCGGTGAACGCCGACGCCAGGGAGGTGGCGCTGTACTGCTCGGAGTAGTCGGGGTAGCCGTGCTCGCGGAGGGTCCGCAGGTACTCGCCCGTCCGCTGCTTGGCCGCGACGACGGACGCCCACCACTGGTTCACCACGTACGGGATGCCCATCGCCCGGAAGATCTCCTGCGGGGCGTCGGCGTTGACCAGGGCGAGGGGTTCGCCGCCGGCGACGGCCGCGCGGAGTCCGGCGAACCATTCCCGCTGGTAGCGGGTGGCCTCCTCGGAGGAGGTCAGGAGCTTGTTCCGCCGGGCCATCAGCCGGCCTCTCCCTTCGGACGGGCGGCGCCGAGGGCGTCCGCGATGAGGGGCAGGGCGTCGTCGCCCAGCTCGCCGTAGCGGCGGTGTTCGAGGATCACCGCGGGCACCCCGGCCGCCTCGCGCTGCGCCGGGAAGTCCCAGGCGGGCGCCTCGTCCATCGCGCGGACGTAGGAGACGAGCAGGTCGGGGCGCGAGCGTTCGGCGGTGGCGGCGGTCTGGCGGGCGCGGGCGTGGATCGACGACCGCGCGGAGGTCGGCCCCCGGTACTGGTAGCGCTCGGCGAGCGCGTCGAGGGTCGGCTCGCCGACGAGGGGGTCGGCGAGCGCGTCGCCCCAGTCGTGGTCGTCGGCGACGATCACGTGGCCGGCGTCCTCGATCGCCCGGTACACCGCGGGCCCGTCGTGGGCGCTGCCGGTGAGGTAGATCCGCCGCCCGTCGTGGCGGGGGAGGCCGGCCTCGGCGCACAGCAGCCGGTCGAGGAGGCCCGCGTGCTCCCCGGCGGGGAGCGCGGCGCCGGCGCCGATCGCGATCAGCGCCTCCTCGCCGCGCAGCGCGGGGCGTTCGGCGGTGCGCAGCCGCCGCAGGGCGCGCATCATCCGCCGGACCTCGTCGTGCTGCCGGACGGCCTCGGCCAGGTCGCTCTCCCCGATGCGCCGCCCCGACCAGCGTTCCAGCAGCTCCTTGGTCTCGGCGATCCGGACGCGGTTGTAGCGGGTGGTGGTGCGGTGCGGCAGGTGCAGGAGGTCGACGAGGTGCGTGCGCGGCAGGGCGGGTTCGACGCCGAGCCGCTGCAGTTCGCGGACGGTGTAGAACAGGCGCAGCGAGCCGGCGCAGTCGTTGGAGACCAGCAGCAGGTCGAGATCCGGCTCGCCGCGCAGCAGCCCGGCGAGGATGGAGCGGGACGACGGGTCGAGGCCGGTCCCGAGGTAGCGGTCGGCGAGGGCGCGGTCGCGGCCGGGGTCTCCCGCCAGCCGCACCGGCAGCGCGCCGGCGGCGGTGACGAGCTCGACCGGGACGTCGGCGCCCACGCAGCCGACGACCGGCGCCCCGGTCTCGCGCCACCGCCGGATCGCGGCGGCGCGGTCGTCGTAGGCGTCGCGCAGTTCCTTGAGCGCGGCGGGCACGGCGCTCACAGGACGCCCTCGTCGGCGAGCGCGGCCAGCCGCCCGGCGGAGTAGCCGAGCAGGCCGCCGAGCACTTCCTCGGTGTGCTGGCCGAGGTGGGGCGCCGGACGGTCGAGGCCGGCGCCGGAGACGGAGAACGTGATCGGGACGCCGGGGCCGAGCAGGCCGGTCGGGCCGTGGTCGGGGTGGACGAGCTCGACGACCTCGCGGCGGGCGAGGACGGACGCGTCCCGGACGGCCTCGGCGGGCTCGCGCACCTCCGCGGCCGGGACGCCGTGGCCGGCGAGCCGCTTGATCACCTCCGCTCGGGGCAGCCCCGACGTCCAGGACCGGATCGTCTCGTGCAGCTCCGCGGCGTTGCGGACGCGCTCGTCACGGGTGGCGAAGCGGTCGTCCTCGGCCAGGTCGGCACGTTCCATCGCGGCGAAGACGCCGCGGGCGAACGCGTCGGTCGGGCCGCACAGGGCGATCCAGCCGTCGGCGGCGGGGAACAGGCCGAACGGCGCGAGCCGGGGCACCATCGCGCCGGTGCGGGCCGGCAGCCCCATCGTCTCGAAGGCGTCGAACGGCTCGCACGACAGCAGCGAGGTCAGCGCGCCGAGCATCGACACGTCGACGTGCTGGCCCTCGCCGGTGCGGTCGGCGTGCATGACGGCGGCGAGGGTGCCGATGACCGCGTAGAGCGGGGCGAGCAGGTCTCCGACGGGCAGGCCGAACCGCACCGGCGGGTCGCCCGGTTCCCCGGCCGTCATCATCACGCCGCTGAGGGCCTGGATGATGGTGTCCATCGCCTTGCCCGTCCCGGATCCGCCGCCCTGCGCGCCGAACCCGCTGATCGAGGTGTAGACGATCCGGGGGTTGGCGTCCCGGGCGGCGGAGTAGCCGACGCCGAGCCGGTCGGCGGTGCCGGCGGCGTAGTTCTCGACCACCACGTCGGCGTGCCGGACCAGGTCGGCGAAGACCTCGCGGCCCTGCGGCTTCTTGAGGTCGAGCGTGATGCTCTTCTTGTTGCGGCCGCGGGCCAGCATCGACACCGACATGTCCGCGGCCTCGCGGCGGGCGGCGGCCGCGCCGTCCGCGCGGGCGTAGGGGGAGTTGCCGCGCGAGCTGTCCCCGCCCACCGCCGGGTTCTCGATCTTGATGACGGTCGCGCCGAGGCCGGCGAGCAGTAGCGTGGCGTAGGGGCCGGCGAGCGCGGTCGTCAGGTCCAGGACGGTCCTGCCGTCCAGCGGTCGTGCGGTCATCGTGCGCCCCCGTTCACGCCGGTCAGTTCGATCTCGGTCTCGCCGCGCCAGCGCGTCGCGGTGTCGAGCCCGGCGCGGCGTCCGATGCCGTCGATGTAGCCGGCGACGTCCTCGCCGCCCTCGTGGCGCCGGCGCGGCACGGGACGTCCGCGGTCGTCGATCCAGCAGGGCACGTACCCCGCGCCGGTGATGCCGGACGCGTCGAAGCGCAGGGTGGCGATGGCGGTGTTCCGGCTCTCCGGATGGAACGGGTAGAACGGCATGGCCGGGTCGGGCGCGAACCCGTACAGCTCGACGCGGCGGCGGGCCCAGGCCTCGATCTCGGCGCTGTCGCCGCCGGTCGGGGTGAGGGCGCGCGTGACGGTGACGAAGTTGCCGAGCCCGTGGTAGATCGGGCGGCCGCGGTACACCTCGATGCCGCGCATGATGTGCGCGTGGTGCCCGACGACCGCGTCCGCGCCCGCGTCGATCGCGGCGTGCGCGACGGGGCGCTCGTACATGGCGATCGCCGCCGGGGTGTGGCCGACGCCCTTGTGGAAGGCGACGAGGACGGCGTCGGCCTCGGCGCGGGCGGCCCGCACGTCGGCGGCGAGCCGGTCGAGGTCGTCGGGTTCGGCGAAGGTGTAGATGCGCGGCGGCCCGCCGGGGCTCGCGTGGTCCAGCTCGTAGTGGGTCAGGACGTGCACGTACGCGCATCCGGCCTTGGCGGACGTGGCCCACGACTCGCGCGGGCCGACGCAGTTGTAGCTGAGCACGGCCAGCCGCAGCCCGCCGCGTTCGACGACGGCCGGGCGCCGGGCCGCCTCCAGGTTCGCGCCCGCTCCGGTCGTGGCCAGCCCGTTGGCCTCCAGATGCTTGATCGTGTCGGCGATGCCGCTGGCGCCGGCGTCGTAGATGTGGTTGCCGGCGAGCGTCGCGACACCGAACCCCGCGCCGGGCAGTGCCGCCAGGGCGGCGGGGTCGGCGGGCGGGGCGGGGACGTCGGTGCTGGTCCGCTCGGTGGAGTCGGTGTGCGGGACCTCGACGTGGGCGACCGCGACGTCCGCGCCCAGCAGCGTCTCGCGCGCCGGGTCGAAGAACGAGGCGGGTTCGGGCTCGTCGAGGATGACGTCGCCGACGGCCATCACGGTGATCTCCGCGATCATGCGCCCGCCCCGGTCGAGGCTCCGGTCGAGGCCCCGGTCGCGGCCAGGGGCTCGGCGACGCCGTTCAGCTCGTCCACGAACACGCGCACCTCCCGGACGAGCCGCTCCGGGCTCTCGGTGCCGATGAAATGGCCCTCGTCCTCGAACAGGACGGCCTTGGCGCCCGGCACCGAGCGCGCGGCGCGCAGTGCCGACTCGGGCGAGATGACCCCGTCGCGCATCGCCGCGAGGATCAGGACGGGGACCCGGATGCCGCGCAGCACCTCGGCCAGTTCGTCGTCGGTCCGCGCGTCCGGGAACGGCTTGCCCTGGTTGATGAGGGTCTCCCGCTCCGGCTGGGCGAGGTACTGCTCGACGCGCCGGGCGATCTGCTCCTCCCGTGCTGCGCGGCGCGCCGGGTCGTCGGTGTGGCCGTACATGATCCGGAACTGCTCGGCGATGACCTCGGGGGAGCGGCGGTTCTCGATCATCCGGCGGCGGCCGGCGGACGACGCGGTGCCGCCCGCCCGGTCGTGCGGGGTGCCGACCACCGAGATCAGCGCCTTGAGCCGCTCGGGCCGCCGGGCGGCGATGTGCCAGCCGATCCCGCCGCCGTGGGAGATCCCGGTGTAGATGAACCGGTCGGCGCCGAGGCGGTCGGCGAACGCGCAGACGTCGTCGGCCCACTGGTCCAGCCAGCCTTGCGCGGGCGGCTCGTCGGGGTGGCTGGAGCGGCCGTAGCCGCGGGCCTGGATCGTGTACACGTGGTAGCCGGTGGGCGGCGCGGCCAGGCAGGCCGGATAGGCGTTCGGGTCGAACGCCATCGCGGACGACAGGACGATCTCGTCTCCGTCGCCGTACTCGTCGTAGTGCAGCGTGGCGTCGGCCATCTCCATCAAAGGCAAGGGGAGCCCTCCTTGTCGCCGCGCCGGTGGTCCGGCGTCGGCTGCGGTTCGATGCGGGCGAGGAACAGCCGGATCTGCTCGATCAGCGGCTCGGGCTCCTCGTCCAGAAGCGTGGTGTGGCCGTGGTCCTGGAACAGGACGAGGCGGGCGCCGGGGACGGCGGCGGCCGCGCGCAGGTTGTCCTCGGGCCGGCAGAGCCGATCCTGGATTCCCCCCGCGACCAGGACGGGGATGCCGATGGTCGCCAGCGTGTCGGCGACCTCGGCGTCGGTGCGAAGGTGGGGCAGGGCGATGCCGGCTTGCGGCAGAGCGGCCGGATCGAGCGCGTCGAGGCTCCTCAGGTAGGACTCGCGGGCCTCGGCGCGTCGCCGCAGCCGCACCGGGTCGGATGTGGGCGGCCGCATCGACGCGAGGGCCTCCTCGGCCAGCCGCCGGTCGCGGACGGCGGCCTTCCGCTGTTCCCAGCCGGACGCCGCCGTCGTCCCGCCGTCGCGGCCGTGCGGAGCGCCGACGACCGAGATCAGCGCCCGCAGCCCCGGCGGGCGATCGAGCGCCAGGTGCCAGCCGACGACCGCGCCGTGCGACGCTCCGGCATAGACGTAGTCCGTCTCGCCGAGAGCGCTGGCCACGCGTGCGACGTCCAAGGCCCATCGCGGGTACCAACGGTCGCCCAGGTCCTCGTGCGGCGGCAACGTGCCGCCGGTCCCGCGCAACTCCAGGGACAGCACGTTCCATCCCGGTGTCTCGGCCAGCATCCGCAGCCACGGCGGGCGGGACGGCCCGCCCGGGCCCTGATGCGCCGCGATGACCGTCCGCGCCCCGTCGCCGAGGCGCGCCCAGCGCAGGTCCGCGCCGTCCACCGGTACCGTGCCCTCGTCCACCGGCGTCGAGCGGCGGGTCACGGCGCCAGCTCCTTCATCAGCCGGTCCCGGACGCCCTCGGCCGTGCTGCCGACCGTCGACACGATCCGCCCGAGCTTGAGGACGGCCACGCGGTCGGCGACCCGCAGGCTGAGGTCGACGTTCTGCTCCGCCATGAGCAGGGACGTCCCCCGCCGCTCCCGCTCGGCCCGCAGGACGGCGCCGACCGTGTCGACGACGCTGGGCTGCAGGCCGTCGCTGATCTCGTCGATGATCAGCAGCCGGGGTTCGCGGAGCAGCGCCAGGGCGAGCACGAGCATCTTCTGCTCCCCGCCGGACAGCGTGCCGGCGGTCTGCCAGAGGCGCTTCTCCAGCACCGGGAAGTAGGCGAGCACCTCCTCGCGGCGTTCCGCCTTGTGGCCGCGCCGCGCGTGCATCGTCGCCGCCTGGAGGTTCTCCGCGACGGTCAGGTCGGCGAACAGGTTGCCTTCCTGGGCGGCGTAGCCGACGCCGAGGCGCACGATCCGGTGCGGTGCGCGGCCGGTGACGTCCGTGCCCCCGACGCGGACCGCGCCGGCCGTCCGCCCGGCATGGCCCATGATCGCCTTGAGCAGCGTCGTCTTGCCCATCCCGTTGCGCCCGACGACCGCGAGCGCCTCGCCCGGGGCGACGTCGAACGACACGCCCTGGATGACGGTCGCGGCGCCGTACCCGGCGTCGAGGTCCCGCACGTGCAGGTCGAGGGTGCCGGTGGTGTCCGCGCTCATCGGACCGCCGTCCCGAGGTAGGCGCTGCGGACGACCTCCGAGCCGCGGACGGTCTCGGGCAGGCCGTCCTCGATGACGCGGCCGCCGTGCAGCACGACGACGCGGTCGGAGACGCGGATGACGAAGTCGAGGTCGTGCTCGATGAGCACCACCGCGATCCCGATGTCGCGCAGATGCTCCAGCACCCGGCCGATGTCGTGGCGCTCGTGGGCGGTCAGGCCGGCGGTGGGCTCGTCCAGGATGATCACGCGGGGCCGTGCCGCGACGGCCATCGCCACCTCCAGGCCCTGCCGCAGGCCGTGCGAGAGGTCGGACGACAGCGTCCCGGCCCGCCCGTCCAGCCCGGCGATCCGCACGATGTCGACCACGGCCGGGGCCACCTCGACGGTCGTGCTGCGCCGCCACAGTGAGGGCGGTGCGCCGCGCCGGTCGGCGAGCAGCAGCGCCTCGGCGACGGTGAGGCTCGCGAAGACCGACGGGATCTGGAACTTGCGCCCGACGCCCGCGCGGGCGATCTCGTGCGCCGCCGGGCGGTCGCCGAGCCGGTGGCCCGGCAGCAGGTACTCGACCTCGCCCCGGGACCGCAGCCGCCGGTTGGTGATGACGCTGGTCAGCGTGGACTTGCCGGCGCCGTTGGGGCCGACGACGCACAGCAGCTCCCCGGCGACGACGTCGAGCGTGACGCCGTCCAGCACGCGCAGGGACCCGTAGCCGAACACCAGGTCGCGGATGCGGATCACGGGCCGTCCGCCGCCGGACTCCCCGGCGGGCCGGGCCGGCGCGGCGGCGATGGCCCGGCCGCGCGGCGGGTACCGGCGCGCGAGCAGCCGCCCGGCGAGCCGGACGAGCGGGCCGATGAGCCCGCCGGGGACGAACACCACGACGGCGATCAGCAGCGCGCCCTCGATGATCGTCCACTGGGCGGGGAAGTGCTCGTTCAGCTTCGCGCCGGCCAGGCTCATCACGATCGCGCCGACCATCGGGCCGACGATGGTGGCGCGGCCGCCGACGGCGACCCACACCAGCATCGAGGTGGCGAGCGTGAAGCTGAACTGGCCGTCGTTGGCGACGCCGGTCATCATCGCGAACACCGCCCCGGCGAGCGCGGTGACGGCGGCGCCCGCGGTGAACACGCCGATCTTGACGTTGACGTCGTTGTAGCCGAGGTAGCGGGCCCGCGGCGCGTTGTCGCGGACGGCCCGCATCAGCAGCCCGAAGTCGCTGCGCACCACCACCAGCGCCACCGCGACGGTCACCGCCAGCAGCGCGGCGGTGATGTAGTACCAGCCGAGCGGCGTGACGTTCTGCAGGTTGAAGCCGAACAGCCCGTTCTCGCCGCCGCCGAGCGCCGGCGTCTGGTCGTAGACGGTGACGGCGGCCGTGGCCAGCGCGAGCGTCACCACGACGATGTAGAAGTCGTTCGAGCGGCGCGACGACAGGCACAGCCGCGCGACGATCGCGGCCAGAGCCGTCGCGGCGACCACCCCCACGACCGTGCCGAGGGCGTAGCGTCCGAACGAGCCGTGCACCTCGGTGACCAGCCCGACGTCGGACAGCACCGTGGTGGCGTGGCCGACCGACAGGGCGCCGATGCCGAACCAGAGGGCGTGCCCGAGGTCGGGGACCCCGGCGTACCCCCACACGAAGTCCAGGCTCACCGCGACGATCGCGTACAGGAACGCCTGGGCGAGAAGCTGCTGGTAGTAGGTGCCGGTGAGGTACGGCGCCACCAGCACGACCACCGCGGCCGCGGCCGTCGCGACGACGACGGGCCTAGACATGGGCCCTCCTGAACCGCCGCAGGTCGATGCCGTCCGGCAGGACGCCGAGCACGACGACGGCCACCGCGATCACGGCGACGGTCGCGTACGCGGGCTTGGACCAGTAGGCGAACCCGACCTGCACGACCGCCAGGGCGACGCCGGAGATGACCAGGCCGTGCAGCGTCCGCCCGGACATCATCACCGCGAGGAACGCGGGGATGAGCAGGCTGCCGGCGAAGTTCGGGTCGATCCCGGAGATCGGGCCGAGCAGGACGCCGACGAACCCGGCGAGCGCGCAGCCGAGCACGAACGTCGCCTGCCGGACCAGCAGCGTGTTGATGCCGCTGTCCTCGGCGAGGTCCGGATCGGCCATGCACATCCGCACCCGGAGCCCGACGCGGGTGAAGCGGGTCAGCGCCCACATCGCCACCACCAGCAGGATCGCGGCCGCGACCAGCAGCACCCGGTACTTCTGCCAGGTCGTGCCGAACAGGTGGAACGAGCCGTGCAGCGGTGTCGCCATGACGCGGCTGTCGGGCCCGTACCGCAGCGTGATGAGCTGGGTCAGGATCAGCGACAGGCCCCACGTCGCGAGCATCGTCTCCAGCATCCGCTCCCGGACGCGGCGCAGCAGCAGCGTCTCGGCCGCCGCGCCGATCAGCCCGGCGAGCACGGCGGCGGCGAGCGCCCCCGTCCAGAAGCCGAGCCGCGGCCCGACCTCCAGCCCGGTGTAGACGCCGACGGCCATGAAGCCGGTCTGCGCGAGGTTCACGATGTGCATCAGGCCCAGCACGATCGCCAGCCCCATCACGACCAGCAGCGTGGTCGCGCTCGTGTTGACCATGCTGATGAGAACGGTCATGTCGCTCCCCGCCCGCTCACTGCCGGCACCCGACGGACGGGTCCGCGGACGGCACGGTCTGCAGGACCGACGAGGCGGTGCCGTCCGCGCCGACCTTCCAGATCCGCATCGGCATCGTCACGTAGCGGTTCGCGCCGGCCGTCACCGTGCCGCTCGGCGTGTCCGCGGTCGCCGACGACAGGGCCTTCCCGATGGCCGCCGACGTCGGCTTCGCGCCCTTGGGCAGGCCGTCGAGCGCCTTGTCCACCAGCGTCATGCCCTGGTAGCTGAGGATGGCGTCGCCCGGGTTCACCTTCGGAGCCGCCGCCTTGAGCGCCGCGATGTAGGCGGTGTTGGCGGCGTTCTGCGCGGACGGGTCGTAGGGACCTGCGTAGACGACGCCCGCCGCCGCGGAACCGAGCGCCCGGGCGGTCTTGGTGACCATCTGCATGTCGCCCTGGATCAGCTTCTTCGTGCCCGCGTTCGCGGCGAACTGCTTGTGGTAGGTGATGTTGTCGCCCGCGACGGCGGCGCTGAACACGGTGTCGGCGCCGGACGAGACGATCTTGGAGATGTCCGGCGAGAAGTCCGAGGTGCCGAGCGGCTCGTAGCCGGTGCCGACGACCGTGCCGCCGGCGGCCTCGACCTGCGACTTCACGATGGCGAAGGTCGCCTTCGGCGAGGCCGAGTCGGTGCCCATCAGGTAGAACCGCTTCGACCCGTGCGCGAGCAGGTACTCGATGAGGGGAAGGGCGGCCTGCTTGGGCGACGGGCCGTAGTTCCACATGTTCGGGAAGCAGAACTCGGTCGCGCCCGTGGCGAACGAGACGTACGGGATCTTCCGTGCGGCGGCGACGGCCCGGCACGCCTGGGCGTTGGCGGCGGGCTGCCCCGCCACGATCAGGTCCACGTGGTCCTGGTTGACGAAGCGCTGGCAGACCTGCGTGGAGGTCGCCGGGTCGCTGGCGTCGTCGCCCTTCTTCAGGACGAGTTTCCGGCCGCCGGACTTCGCGTGGACGTCGACGGCGCTCTCGACGCCGCCGGTGAAGCCGCCCGCGTAGAGCGCGGCGGTCCCCGACAGCGGCGCGATGTAGCCGATCTTGATGGTCGAGTCGTCGCCGCCGGCCTCGCTCGTCCCGCACGCGGTGAGCGGAAGCAGCAGGGCGGCGGTGGCCGCGCCGAGGGTCCGCGCACGGAACCTCGGCGGGCGGATGGGGGTGGGCGGACGGCTTCTCCCGGTGTCAGCGAACATCCGGGTACCTCCTTGGTGACACGACGCCGCGCAGGGCGCGAAGGAGTGCGTGGGGTGGGGTGCTCAAGCCGCGGACGTCACCGCCGTCACGGCATGCGGGCAGGACGGCGCGCGCAGGATGCGCCGCGTCGTGGTGCGGGTGAGGGAAATGGGCTGTGCCCGGCGGGTGCGGGCCGCCCTAGCGGACGGTCACCACCAGACGTCGCGGTGGGCGTCCTCGACCACCTCGACGAGCCGGGCGACGGACGGGGCTTCGAGGTCGTCGAAGCGCAGCGGCCGGCCGTCCCGGTGGGCGCGGACGGTTCCGAGGGCGAGGTCGGCGAACTGGGCGGTGACCGCGTCCAGGCCGAGCGCGCCGCCGTCCTTGAACCACTGGGTGACCAGCGTGGTCGAGCGCATCAGCGCGATCCGCGCCAGCGACGCCGACCCGAAGGTGAAGACGTCCTCCGCCTGCCCGCGGGTCAGGACACCGGTCCACAACCGGTTCGTGAGCGCGCGCTGGCGGCTGATCGCCGGATGGTCGGACCAGTCGCGCGCATGCAGTTCCTGCTGCAGCAACTGGCCCATCTGCGGATGCTTGACGGGAATGATGATGTGGACGCCGATCAGGGCGGCGAGCTGCTCCTCCGGTCGGTCGACGATCGCGCAGGCGTTCTCCAGCGCCTGGCCGTGCCTGCTGAGCCCCTCCAGCACGAGGTCGGTCAGCGCCTCGTCCTTGGAGCTCAGGTAGTGGTAGAGCATCGAGGTGCTCACGCCGGCGTGCGCGCCGATCTCGCGGATCCCGGTCGCGTGGAATCCCTTGCGCGAGAACAGCTCCAGCGCCGCCTGCGAGAGCCGGACGCTCGCGGGCGCGTCGTCCGCGGCCCGGCGGCCGCGCCGCCCCCGCGCCGATCCGTCGGCGTTCCCGCTCATCCGGCCTCCTCGATGCGCCACCCGGACATCAGTCGATCGATCGGTCGATCGTACTGTTTCCGCAGACGATACCTATCGATCGATCGATCGGTCAATAGCTCCGGAAAAGGTCGTTCCGCGCGTGTGCCCTGGTCGCCGATGCCGTGAGTACGTCCGCCAATGACGGAACCCGCCGCGCGGCAAGGCCTGAGGGCTGCCGAACTCCGGGGCCCTGCGGAGCCTCCGACTTGAGCTGGTTGAGCGTGGAGGTGACCTGGACGGCGGCGAGCGTGGTCTGCTGAAGCCCGCTCCGCCGACGCGCGGGCGCGGGGCAGCCCCGCCGGAAGAGGGCTCCGGCGGGGCTGGACGTGCGTCAGTGGGCCGTGCCGCCGGTGGCGGGGGCGCGGCCATGGCGCATGATGAGCGCGCCGATCAGCGCGATGAGCGAGGCACCGGCCGCGAACAGGAAACCGATCTCGTAACCGCGGTCGGCGAACACCTGCGGGATCTCCTGGACGACCGGCGGCCGTCCGCCCACCGACACCGAGGCCTTGACGGGATCGGCGTTGAGGAACGCGGTGGCCACGGCCAGGCCGATCGCCACGCCCATGCTCTGCATGATGCCGAGCATGCCCGCGCTGACGCCCTGCTGCTCCTGCGGGACGGCCTCGATGATGAGGTTGGGCGTCGAAGCGTAGTAGGCGCCGAAGCCGATCCCGAACGCGGCGCTGACCAGGGTGAACACCACCCACGTGTGCGGCAGGAACGCGTAGGTGACGCCGCACGCGGCCATCACGGCGGCGGCCAGGAGCAGCGGGCGCCTGGGGCCGGAGCGCCGTGCCCAGATCCCGGCGAGCGCGCCGAAGACCATTCCCAGCACCGCGTTCCAGATGGCGATGTGCCAGGCGTATTCCAGCAGCGAGAAACCGTTTCCGTAGGAGTAGCCCGGGTCCAGGGCCACCTGGACGGCGCTCGCCGGAAGCGGCTGCCCGGTCTTCTGCTGGACGGACTGGAGAGTGGATTGCACGATGGTGGATTTCAGCGTCTCCGCGTCCGGGCTCTGCGTCATGTAGCCCATCGCGTAGTTCTGGAAACCGATCGCGAACGAGGCGAACAGCGCCACGAACAGCACCATGCTGACCCGCGGCGCGAACAGCAGCCGCAGGTCCATGATCGGCTGCCGGGAGCGGGACTCGATGACGACGAACAGCACGACCAGCGCCAGCCCGGCGACCGCCCAGCCCCACGCGCTCGGGCGGCCCCAGCCCCAGTCCTGCCCCTTGTCGAGGTAGAGCAGGACGAGCCCGGCGCCGCCGGCGAGCAGGACGGCGCCGACGACGTCGAGGCGCTCGCGCACCCGCAGCCGCGACTCCGGCACGACCGCCAGGACCAGCGGGAACAGCACGGCGGTGTAGCCGAACAGGAACCAGAAGATCGCCCGCCAGCTGAAGTTGTCGACCATCCAGCCGCCGACGATCGGCGCGAGCAGCGCCGAGAAGCCCAGGCCGGTGGACGCAACGCCGATGCCGATCGGCACGTACCGCCGCGGCAGCAGGTCGCGGATCAGGCCGTAGGCGATGACGGCGGTGGCGATGGCCATGGCCTGCAGGCCGCGGCCGATCAGGAACCAGGTCCAGGAGCCGGTGACCGCGCAGATCGCGCAGCCCGCCATGAACAGCATGCCGCACACCAGGAACATGCGCTTCTTGCCCCAGATGTCGCTCATCTTGCCGATGAGCGGGGACGCGGCGGCGCCGATCAGTCCGAAGATGATGATCGCCCAGTTCAGGTTGGCGCCCACGGTGGGGAACGCCGGCGCGATCTGCCGCAGCGCGGCGGAGATCATCGTGTACTGGAGCGGCGCGACCTCGGTGAACAGCACGATGACCGCGAGGACGGAGAAGATCCGCACCCGCGAGGCGCCGTCGAGGCGGCCGGTGGCGGCACCGGACTCCGCGGGGATCGCGGCGTCGGTGGGGGGAGAAGTGGACACGGGCGTCCTCCCGAAGCAGGGGTGGTGATCGAATCGGCCGAGAGGGGGGCGGGCTCGGCGCCGGACATCGGGAGCCGCTGCGCTATCGCGATTGCCTGGGCGCGTTGTTCGCGCCATTGGCGGACGGTGAGGTGCGTCACAACGTAAGAGGGGCCGCCCGCCCCAGCACCGCCGCTTCCCGCTGAGCGGGAAACGAGAAATCAGACGCCGCCCGAAAACAGATCAGAAGATCGCGCCCGAACCATTTCCGTGCAGTTTTGGCTACAGCTCGAAATGTAGCCCGCGCGGATGAAAAACCGACCTCACGACGCGTCTCGGCCGAACAACGTCAACTGTCGCAGCCGATGCCGTCGCCGTCGCGGTCCAGGTCGTAGATGTCGCTGCCGACCACGCGGACGGGGCCCTGGACGTAGGCGGGCCCGTCGCCGCTGCCGCCGGCGCAGTCGACGTCGCTGGCGATGGGCACGCACGCGCCGCTGTAGTTCGAGTCGCAGCGTGACGCCCGCTTGGCCCCGACGGCGATTATCCGCTCGACCGGCGCCTTGGTGATCTCCTCGCGGATCAGTTTCTTCCCGGTCTGCACGCCGTTGACGAGGGTCACCTGATAGGTGAGCGTCTTGATTCCCGTGACGCCGCGCCTCTTCACCTTGGTGGTTCCACTGGCGAGGGACGGGTCGCGCACCTTCCTGGTCCCGAAGGGAATCTTCCGGGTCACGGTGACCGTCTTCTTCACGCTCGGCGCTTTTGACGTCGCCGGTGCGGATGCCGCCGGGGACCCGGAATCCGCCGGGCTCGATATCGGCGAAACGGCCGCCGACGGCGAGGGGTCCGCCTTGCAGGCGCCCAGGGCGAGCAGGCCGCTCGCGGCCACCGCGATCAAAGTGAGGTGTCGCATTCGTGACGGGACGCTTCTCGGCCTCAGGTGCCTTTTTGAGGGGGGCGCTGTTAGTCGGTGGTGAGGGTGTTGAGGTCGTGCGCCGCCTTGGAGAGGAGGTCGTGCATGGCCTGTTCCGCGCGGTCCGGGTCGGCGTCGCGGACGGCGTCGAGGACGGCGCGGTGGCTCGGGACCGGGTCGTCGTGGGGTCGGACGCCGTGCACGAGGCGGTCGCGTTCGGCGAGGCCGACCTCGATCACGACCTCCATCCGCTCCAGCAGCTCGTTGTGGGTCGCGGTGAGCAGGGCCCGGTGGAAGTCGAGGTCGGCCTGGACGGCGTGGGCGAGGTCGCCGTCGGCGGCCTTCATGGCGGCGAGGGCGTCGTCGAGGGCGGCGAGGTCGTCGGCGGTGTGGCGCAGGGCGGCGTAGCGGGCCGCCTGGGGCTCGATGATGCCGCGCACCTCGGCCAGGTTCTGCAGGAACGCCTGGTCGTCGCGGTTGGCGAACTGCCAGCGGATCACGTCGGGGTCGAGGAGGCTCCAGTCGGAGCGGGGCCGCACGAACGTGCCGCGCTTCTGCCGCGAGGCGACCAGGCCCTTCGCCGCCAGCACCTTCAGCGCCTCGCGCAGCGCGGTCAGGCTGACGTCCAGCTCGTCGCCCAGCGCGGCCACGTCGATGGTGTCGCCGGGCTCCAGCTCCCCGCCCAGGATGCGGCGCGCGATCTCCTGCACCGTCTGGCCGTGCAGGCCGCGCTCCGAGTAGCGCACCACGGGAGGCCCCCTCCTTCGCTCGTCCGTCGAGTACCCTAGCCCTCACAGAGTAACCATAAATTATGAATTAATATTGACAGCGCCGGGGCGGGGACGTTAGACAAGGTCAGCAGGTTGCCGGAACGAGGAGTGCGTCGATGAAGCATGCCAAGCGCCGTCTGGCGGCCGTGCTCATGGCCGTCGTGGCGGTCCTGGCGGTCACCGCGGCCTGCGGCAGGGTGGGCGAGCACGGGCGCATCGGCGTCGTCTACCTGAACGCCGAGGGCTACTACGCGGGCGTGGAGCGCGGGCTGCGCTCGACGCTCGGCCACGGGGCCGACGATCCGCAGCTCGTCCAGACCAACATCCAGTCCGACCCGGCCAAGGAGAGCTCGTTCATCAACACGATGAGCTCGGCGAAGGTCGACGCGCTCATCGTGTCCCCGGCGTCGGCGACGGCGTCGATCCCGGCGCTGCGCCTCGCCAAGGAGAGCGGCGTGCCAGTGATCTGCTACAACACCTGCATCGAGGACGCGCAGGCGCGCAAGTACGTGCAGTCGTTCGTCCTCGGCGATCCCGCCGAGTTCGGCCGGGTCAGCGGCGAGCAGATGGCCGCCTACTTCCTGGCCGCCGGCAAGCGCGCCCCGAAGGTCGGCGTGATCAACTGCGAGCAGTTCGAGGTCTGCATCCAGCGCCGGCAGGGCTTCGAGAAGGCGCTGAAGGCGAAGGTGCCCGGCGCGAAGATCGTGGCGAACCAGCAGGGCCTCGCGCTGGACGAGGCGGTCGAGCGGGGCGAGCAGCTGCTCACCGCCCATCCCGACATCGACGCGTTCTACGGCGAGGCCGGGTCGCAGATGCTGGGCGCGGTCAAGGCCGTCGAGGCGCGCGGGAAGACCGGCGGGACCGCCGTGTTCGGCGGCGACATGTCGGTCGAGGCCGCCAAGAAGCTGCAGGACGGACGGGTCCTGAAGGGCGTCGCCGACATCTCCGGCATCAAGGTCGGGCGGCTCGCCGGCCAGGCCGCGCGGGACGTGCTGGCGGGCCGGCCGAGCGACCGGTTCGTCGTCCCCGCGCCGATCGACCGCTACCTCGGCGCCAAGGACGGGACGCGCTGGCTTCAGGAGCACTCCGATGGCATCCCGTAACCCCGAGAAGAGGAGCGGCATGAGCAGTCCGCTGGTACGCGTCGCCGGCGTCACCAAGCACTACCCGGGCGTCCGGGCGCTGACCGGGGCGGACCTGGAGATCGCGGCGGGCGAGGTCCGCGCGCTCCTCGGCCGCAACGGCGCCGGGAAGTCCACCCTGATCAAGGTGCTGTCCGGGGTCGAGCGCGCCGACGCCGGCGCCGTCGAGATCGGCGGCGCCCCGCTCGGCGACGGCGGCGTCCGGCGCGCGAACGAGCTCGGCGTGCGGACCGTCCACCAGGAGCTCAGCCTGGTGCCGGGGATGACGGCGGCGGAGAACCTGTTCCTCGGCGGGTGGCCGCGGTCGGCGGCGGGCCGGGTCGACCATCCCGCGATGCGCCGCGCGGCCCGCGAGATCTTCGACCGGCTCGGCCTGGACATCGCGCCGGACGCGCAGGTCGGCGCGCTGCCGCTGGCCGAGCAGCAGCTCGTGGAGATCTGCCGGGCGGTGCGCCGCGAGCCGCGGCTGCTGATCCTGGACGAGCCGACCAGCGCGCTCGCCGCGGCGGAGGTCGAGACCGTCCTGGAGGCGGTCCGGCGCATCGCCGAGAGCGGCGTCGCGGTCATCTACGTCAGCCACCGGCTGGACGAGATCCGGCGGATCGCCCGCACCGCGACGATCATGCGGAACGGCGAGGTCGTCGGGACCGTCGACATGGCGACCACGTCCACCGAGGACGCCGTCGCGATGATGCTCGGCTCGGCGTACGAGGCGGCGGTCCGCCCGCAGGCCCGTGCCGTCGACCGCGGCGCCACGCCGCTGCTGTCGGTGTCGGGGCTGAGCGTCCCGCCGAAGGTCGCCGACGTGTCGTTCGACCTGTACCCGGGCGAGATCCTCGGGCTGGCCGGGCTGATGGGGTCGGGCCGCACCGAGATCCTGCGCGCGATCGCCGGGTTCGAGCCGGCCGCCGCCGGGACCGTCCGGGTGGACGGCCGGGAGGTGCCGCGGGTGACCGCGGCCGGGATGAAGCGCCGCGGCGTCGGGCTGACGCCGGAGGACCGCAAGAGCGAGGCGATCGTCCCGCTGCTCGGCGTCGGGGAGAACATGGTGATGTCGGACTTCGGGGCGGTGAGCAGCGGCACGTCGGTGCTGCCGGCGAAGGTCGACCGGGCCGCGCGCGGGCTGATCGAGCGGCTGTCGATCGCGACCGCGTCCGCCCGCACCCCGATCGCCGCGCTGAGCGGCGGCAACCAGCAGAAGGCCGTGATCGGCCGGTGGCTGCACGCGGGCAGCCGGATCCTGCTGCTCGACGAGCCGACCCGCGGCGTGGACGTGGAGGCCAAGGAGGGCATCTACCGGCTGGTCAGGGAGCTGGCCGACCGGGGGGCCGCCGTGCTGTTCGTGTCCGGCGAGCTGGAGGAGCTGCCGCTGGTGTGCGACCGCGTCATCGCGCTGCGCGGCGGGACGGTCGCCGCCGAGTTCACCGGCGACGAGGTGACCGTCGACGCCGTGCTGTCCGCCGCGATGGCGGCCTGAGCAACCCGCCCTGAGAGACGAGGAGAGACCATGACCACCACTCGGACCGTCCCGCCGCCCGGCGGGACGCGCATCGCGGGCGTGGCGGGCCGCCTGCTGAACGGCCGGTCGCACCAGCTGAACGAGATCGGCCTGCTGGTCGCGATCGTCGCGCTGTACGTGGCGCTCGGCGCGTCGGCCGCGGGGTTCCTGTCGGTGCACAACCAGCTCGGCATCCTGCGGGACGCCGCGACCGTCGGCATCGCCGCGTGGGGCGTCACGCTGGTCATCATCGCCGGGGAGATCGACATCAGCATCGGCCCGGCGACGGCGTTCTCCTCGGTGCTGGTCGCCAAGGGCGCCACCGAGTGGGGCCTCGGCGTCGGCGGCGCGATCGTGGTGACCCTGCTGCTCGGCGTGGTGTGGGGCGCGATCGCGGGCTGGCTGCGCGCGGTGTTCGACGTGCCGTCCTTCATCACGACGCTCGGCCTGTGGAGCATCCTCGGCGGCCTCGGGCTGTACCTCACCGACGCGCTGCCGGTGACGCTGCCCGGCAGCGGCGTGTTCGACGTGCTCGGCGGGGACGTCGCGGGGATCCCGACGTCGGCGATCGTGATGCTGGTGCTGTTCGGGGTGTTCGCCTACATCGCCCGGTTCACCGCGTACGGGCGGTCGGTCTACACGATCGGCGGCAACGCGGGCGCGGCGCGGCTCGCGGGCATCAACCTCACCCGGATCCGGGTGCTGCTGTTCGCCACGACGGGGCTGCTGTCGGCGATCACCGGGATCCTGCTGGCGGCCCGGCTCGGCTCCGGCAGCGGCGGCGCGGCGTCCGGCCTGGAGTTCGACGTGATCGCGGCCGTCGTGATCGGCGGGACGGCGCTGTCCGGGGGCCGCGGCGGGATGCTCGGCACCCTGCTCGGCGTCGTGTTCATCACCGTGATCGGCAACGGGCTGGTGCTGCTCGGGGTGGACTCCTTCCTGCAGAACGTGGTGCGCGGCGTGATCATCGTCGGCGCGGTACTGATCAACGTGGTGGTCGCGCGGCGCGGACGCGCCGGCGCGGCGGCCTGAGAGGGGGCGGTGGTGACCGTGACTTCGACGACGTGGCCCGCGGGGGCCGAGGGGACGCCCGCGCGGATGGAGGGCGTGTTCCTGCCGGGGGACTCGACGGCGGTGCTGCGCGAGTCCGACGTACCGGAGCCCGGGCACGGGCAGGTGCTGATCGAGGTCGGCGCGTCCGGGATCTGCGGCAGCGACATCGGCTACATCTACCGCGGCTACAAGGGCTACCGCGGCGTGGACGGCCCCGCCTACCGGGGAGTGATCGCGGGGCACGAGCCGTCCGGCCGGATCGTGGCGGCCGGGCCGGGCGTGCGGCGCTTCGGGGTGGGCGACCGGGTGATCGTGTACCACATCGTGGGCTGCGGGCTCTGCGACAACTGCCGTCGCGGCCACTACATCAGCTGCGACTCCGGCCGCGAGTCCTATGGATGGCAGCGCGACGGCGGGCACGCCCCGTACCTGCTCGCCGAGGAGCGGACGTGCGTGCCGCTGCCGGACGAGCTGTCCTACGTGGACGGCGCGCTGATCGCCTGCGGGTTCGGCACCGCCTACGAGGGCCTGCGCCGCACCGGGGTCAGCGGCGACACCGACCTGCTGGTGGTCGGGCTCGGCCCGGTCGGGCTCGCCGCCGGGATGATCGGACGCGGGATGGGCGCCCGGAAGGTGATCGGCGTCGAGCCGTCCGAGGCGCGCCGCGACTGGGCCGGGACGCTCGGCGTGTTCGACGCGGCCCTGCCCGCGGGCGACGGCGCCGCCGAAGCGGTCGCCGACCTCACCGGACGCGGCGGCGCGGGCGTGACGATCGACTGCTCGGGGACGCGCCCCGGCCGGAGCCTCGCCCTGGAGGCGGCCGCCGAGTGGGGCCACGTCTCGCTGGTCGGCGAGGGCGGCGACCTGTGCACCGAGGTGTCGGACACGCTGCTGCACAAGCAGCTCACGATCCACGCGTCCTGGGTGACGTCGCTGCCGGCGATGAGCGAGCTGGCGCGCAACCTCGTCGGCTGGGGGCTGCGGCCGGAGAAGGCCGTCAGCGACGTCTTCCCGCTGTCGCGGGCGGACGAGGCGTACGCGCTGGCCGCCGGCACGAGCAAGGGCAAGGTCGTGCTCGTTCCGGACGCGGCGCAGTGACGGCCGGTGTGGAAGAAGCCGTGCGCGTCGAGACCGACGCGTCCGGCCCGTACGAGGTGGTGTGGCTCGGCAACGGAACGCTGCGGCTCGGGGTCGTCCCGGCGCTGGGCGGTCGGCTGCTGAGCCTCGTCAACGACGGCGAGGAACTGCTGTGGCGCAACCCGGCGCTGCTGGACGACCGGCTGCATCCCATCGGCGGGCACCGGCCGGAACGGACCTCGGGGCCGATGGCGAACTGGCACAACTACGGCGGCGACAAGACCTGGCCCGCGCCGCAGGGCTGGTCGTCGGCGGGGGAGTGGGCCGGGCCGCCCGACCCGGTGCTCGACTCGGGCCCGTACACGTGTGAGACGCACACGGGCTCCGAGGACGCGGCGTTGGTGTTGGAGAGCGAGCACGATCCGCGCACCGGGCTGCGGCTGCGCCGCGAGATCCGGCTGCGCGCCGGGGAAAGCTGCTACGACCTGCGTGTTTCTGCCGTCAACGCGTCGGCCGCGCCGGTGCGGTGGGCGGTGTGGAACGTCGCTCAGTACCCCGGTGGTGGAACGGTCCATGTCACTGTGGGGCCGGGCTTCCACGAACCGGTGGAGCTCGCGATCGGCACGGCCGCGCCCGGCTGGACGCGTCCGCGCCCGGACACCGTCGAGGTCCCGGCGCAGGACGCCGTCGGCAAGCTCGGCTTCCCCCACGCCGCCGGACGGCTGGCCTACACGCGGGCCGGGCACCGCCTGACCATGAAGTTCGACGTCCACGACGACGCCCCCTACCCCGACGGCGGCTCGCGCGCCGAGGTGTGGATGGAGCATCCCCTCGACCGTCCGCTGGAGCACCTCGGCGGGCTGGCGCCGCCCGCCCGGATCGTCGAGTGCGAGGCGCTCGGCCCGTGGGAGACGCTCGCGCCCGGCGCGTCCACCGCGCTCGGCATCCGCGTGACGGTGGAACGGGCCGGCGAGGGAGGGGAGACGCCGTGACTGCGAATCGACCCGTCGCCGTCGTCACCGGCGCTGCGCAGGGAATCGGCGCGGCCACCGCCCGCCGGCTCGCCGCCGACGGGTACGCGGTCGCGCTGCTCGACGTGTCCGCGCAGGTGGACGACATGGCCGCCGAGCTGTCCGCGAGCGGCGCGGCCGTCCTCGGCCTGCGGTGCGACGTGAGCGACCCCGCCGACTGGGACCGCGCCGTCGCCGCCTGCCGCGCAGAACTCGGCCCGGTGGACGTCCTGGTGTCGAACGCCCTGCGCTACGAGCCGGGCGCGGCCGACGAGATCACCCTCGAATCCTGGCGGGGGCAGCTCGACGTCACGCTCACCGGGACGTTCCTCGGCGTCCGCGCGACCCTCGCCGACCTGCGCGCCAGCGACCGCGCCTCCGTGGTGATCGTGTCGTCCGTGCACGCCGCGTTCGGGCTGCCGGGACGACCGGCGTACGCCGCCGCCAAGGCCGGGCTGACCGGGCTGACCCGGCAGCTCGCCGCCGAGTACGGGCCGGGCGTCCGGGTGAACGCGGTGCTGCCCGGCCCGGTCCTCACCGCGCAGTGGGACGGGATCGGCGAGGCCGACCGGCGGCGCAGCGCCGCCGAGACCGCGGCGGGACGCCTCGGCCGCCCGGAGGAGGTCGCGGCGGCGATCGCGTTCCTCGCCGGCCCGGACGCCTCCTTCGTCACCGGCGTCTCGCTGCCGGTGGACGGGGGCTGGAGCATCACCAAGGGATCCGCATGAAGATCACGAGAGTGGAGACGTTCCTCGTCCCGCCGCGCTGGCTGTTCTGCCGGGTCGAGACCGACGACGGGCTCGTCGGCTGGGGCGAGCCGGTCGTGGAGGGCCGGGCCGACACGGTCCGCGCCGCCGTGCACGAGCTGGCGGACCTGCTGCTCGGCGCCGACCCGCGCCGCGTCGAGGACCTCTGGCAGACCATGACCAAGGCGGCGTTCTACCGGGGCGGCCCGGTGCTGTCGAGCGCGGTCGCCGGGCTCGACCAGGCGCTGTGGGACATCCTCGGCCGCTCGCTCGGCGTCCCGGTGCACCAGCTGCTCGGCGGCGCGGTCCGCGACCGCGTCCGGGTGTACGGCTGGATCGGCGGCGACGAGCCCGGCGAGGTGGGCGACGAGGCCGCCGCGCAGATCGCCGCCGGGCTGACCGCCGTGAAGATCAACGCCTCCGGGCGGGCCGCGGCGCTGCCGCCGCCCGCGCAGATCGACGCGATCGTGCGGCGGGCAGCGACCGTCCGGGAGGCGATCGGGGACGAGGCGGACTTCGCCATCGACTTCCACGGCCGCATCACCGTGCCCGCCGCGCGGCGGCTGATCCCCCTGCTGGAGCCGTACCGTCCGCTGTTCGTGGAGGAGCCGGTGCTTCCGGAGCACACGCACCGGCTCGCCGACGTCGTCGCGTCCACCACCACCCCGATCGCGTGCGGCGAGCGGCTGTTCTCCCGCGCCGAGTTCCTGCCCGCGCTGCAGGCCGGCGTCGCGGTCGTCCAGCCCGACCTGTCGCACGCCGGCGGGATCTCCGAGGTGCGGCGGATCGCGTCGCTGGCCGAGGTGTACGGGGCGCTGTTCGCCCCGCACTGCCCCCTCGGCCCGCTGTCGCTCGCCGCGAGCCTGCAGGTGGCGTTCGCGACGCCGAACTTCCTGATCCAGGAGCAGAGCATCGGCATCCACTACAACCACGGCGCCGAGGTGCTCGACTACCTGGCCGACCGGGCACCGTTCGCGTTCGTGGACGGCTCGATCGAACGCTGGGACGCGCCGGGCCTGGGCATAGAGATCGACGAGGACGAGGTGCGCCGCGCCGACCGGACCGGGCACCGGTGGCGCCCGCCGGTCTGGCGGCACCCGGACGGAGGGCACGCGGAATGGTGAACACGGCGAACACGGCGAACACGGCGAACACGGCGAACACGGCGAACATGGCGAACACGGCGAACACGGCGGGCACGGCGGGCACGATCGCGGAGGAGCTGGAGCGGCGCCGGCTGGTCGCCATCGTCCGGGGCCCGGATCCGGCGGCGGCCGCCCGCACCGTCCTGACCCTCGCGGAGGAGGGCGTCACGCTGATCGAGGTGTCGCTGAGCGGCACCGGCGCCCTGGACGTCATCGAGGAGGTCGCGGGCGAGACCGCGGGCGCCGCGCGGATCGGCGCGGGCACCGTGCTGACCGCGGACGACGCGCGCCGCGCCCGCGACGCGGGCGCCGAGTACGCCGTCACGCCGGCGCTCGGCGCGGGCGTCGACGAGGCGCTGCGGCTCGGCCTCCCCGTCCTCGCCGGGGCGCTCACCCCGACCGAGGTGGCCGCGGCCGTCGCCGCCGGCGCGACCGCCGTCAAGCTGTTCCCGGCGAGCGCGCACGGCCCCGGCTACCTCACCGCGCTGCGCGACCCGTTCCCGGACGTCCCGTTCGTCCCGGTCGGCGGCGTGGGGGAGGCGGAGGCCGCCGAGTACCTGCGGCGCGGCGCCGTCGCGGTCGGCGTCGGCTCGCCGCTGTGCGGGGACGCGCCGCGCGGCGGCGACCTCGCCGGACTGCGCCGCCGCGCCCGCGCGTTCCTCGCCGTAACGGCCGCGCCGGGCGGGCCCGCGTGACCCGGGTGGACGTCCTCACCGCAGGGGAGGCGATGATGGCGCTGCGCGCCGCGGGCCCGGTGCGGCTCGGCTCCGGCTTCACCACGAGCATCGCCGGGGCCGAGAGCAACGTCGCGATCGGCCTGAGCCGGCTCGGCCACACCGCCGCCTGGGCTGGACGCGTCGGGTCCGACGAGGCTGGGCACCTCGTCACCCGCACATTGCGCGCTGAGGGCGTCGACGTCTCGGCCGTCCGCCGCGACGGCACCGCGCCCACCGGCGTCATCATGTTCGAGCAGCGGCTGCCGGACGTCACCCGCGTCCAGTACCTGCGGGCCGGCTCCGCCGGATCCCGGCTCTGCCCGGACGACGTGGAGGCGCTGCCGTTCGAGCCGCGGATCGTGCACGTCACCGGGATCACCCCGGCGCTCGGCGCGTCCTGCCGGGACGCCGTGACCGCGCTGTGCCGCCTCGCCCGGTCCCGGAACGCGCGGATCAGCCTCGACCTCAACCACCGGCCGCGGCTGTGGAGCCGGGAGGCGGCCGCCGAGGCGCTCGCCCCGCTCGCCGCCGGCGCCGACCACGTCATCGCGTCCCCCGACGAGCTGACCCTGCTCGGTTCCGGTCCACCGGAAAGCATCGCCGCACGGCTGCTGGACGGCGGCGCCACCGAGGTCGTCGTCAAGGACGGCGACGAGGCCCGCTCCTACACCGCGGACGGTACGCGCGCCGTGCCCGCCCATCGCGTCACCCCCGTCGACTCGATCGGTGCCGGTGACGGTTTCGTCGCCGGTTACCTGTCCGGCCTCCTGGACGGCCTGGACGTCGAGGCCCGCCTGCGCCGCGCCCACACCGTCGGCGCCTTCGCGGTGCTGACGCGCGGCGACTGGGAGGGCTTGCCCCGCCGCGACGAACTCGACCTCATCGGCCTTCCCGAAGGAGCCGCGCTGCGATGACCTGGACCGTCCTAGAGAACACCGGCCCGTGGGAACTCGGCGAAGGGCTGCGCGCCACGCCCGGCGGCTTCGTCGCCGTCGACCTCCTGGCCGGAAACCTTTACCGCCTGGAGCCCGCCACGCTCCTCGTCTCGGTGCCGTTCCCCCTGGGCGCCGTCGCCCCGGTCCAGGACTCGGACGCGTGGATCGCCGCCGCCGACACCGGCATCGCCCTCCTGAACGGTGACGGCACCGTCGACTGGCTGGCGCGCCCGGAGGACGGCGCCGCCACGCCCATGCGCATGAACGACGGCACGACCGATCCGTCCGGACGTTTCTGGGCGGGCTCGATGGCCTACGACGGCACGCCCGCCGCAGGCTCCCTCTACCGGGTGGACCACGACGGCACCGTCCACACCGGCATGGACGGCCTGACCATCCCCAACGGCCCCGCCTTCACCCCCGACGGCCGGACCATGTACCTCGCCGACAGCGCCTATGGCGTCATCTACCGCGTCCCCGTCGACCCGTCCTCCGGCGAGCTGGGGGAGCGGGAGGTGTTCGCGCGCGTACCGGACGGCTCCCCGGACGGCATGGCCGTCGACACAGAGGGATGCGTGTGGTCGGCGGTCTGGGGAGCGTCCGCCGTGCACCGCTACGCCCCGTCCGGTGACCTGCTGACGGTGTTCCGGCTTCCCGCGAGCCAGCCCACCAGTGTGGGCCTCTCGCTCGTGCCGCCGCACCGGGTACTGGTGACCACCGCCACCCACGGCCTGGACACCCCGGGGCCCGCGGACGGCCGCGTCCTCACGACGGGAACGACCGCCGGCGGCTACCCGGTCGTCCCCTTCCGAACCGCGTCCCGCACCTGACGCGGCGGCGTTAGGAAGGGCGAGTCGCGGGCCGTCGACGGCGATAGCGTTGTGCGGGTGGACGATCGGCCGATCCTGCGATCACTGGGCATCACCTTGGAGGCCTGGCGCGCACTGATGGGCCGGCTCACGGCGGCCGACCTCGCGCTCGCCACCCCGAACCCGGGCTGGGACGTCGCCGACGTCATCGGCCACTCGATCGCGGTCACGAGGAAGTTCGCCGCGTTCGCCGCCGGAGCGACCGACCGGCCGCGCACGCCGGAGCAGGGCCTCAGCGGGGACGATCACCGCGCGGCCTTCGACGATGCCGCCGCCGAGGCCCTCGCCGCCTGGCGCGGCGCCGATCCGCGCCGGCAGTGCCATCTGCCCTTCGGGACCTTCCCCGCCGAGCTCGCCGCCGGGATCAACCTGTTCGATCTGCTGGCCCACGGCTGGGACATCCGGCAGGCCACCGGCGCGGCCTTCGACTGCCCGGACGAGGTCTGGAGCGCCGGGCTGGACGCCGCCAGGCGCACCGTCGGCGAGCACCGTTCCCCCGAGCACTACGCACCCGCGCTGCCCGTCGAGCCGGACGCGTCCGCGGAGACCCGGTTCCTGCGCTACCTCGGACGCCGGGCCGTGCATGTTTGGTGAGCCTTACCTTATAGTCGAGCGGTGCATCCTGCTGAGATCCGGACGGTGACGACCGAGGCCGAGCTGCGCGCGATCGTCCCCGATCCGCCGCGGCCCATCTGGGACAAGGACATCGGCCGGATCGACGAGCACGCGCGCACGATCATCGCGCACTCGCCGTTCGTGCTGCTGGCGACCTCGGACGAGGAGGGGGCCTGCGACGTCTCGCCGCGCGGCGACCCCGCCGGCTCGGTGCTGGTGCTGGACGCGCACCGGCTGGCGCTCGCCGACCGTCCCGGCAACCACCGCGCCGACAGCTTCCGGAACGTGCTGCGCAACCCGCGGGTCGGGCTGCTGTTCCTCGTGCCGGGGATGAACGAGACGCTGCGGGTGAACGGGCGGGCGACGCTCGTGTCGGACGCGCCGTTCTTCGACGACATGGTGGTCCAGGGCAAGCGGCCGCGCCTGGCGCTGCTCGTCGACGTCGAAGAGCTGTACATGCACTGCGCGAAGGCGTTCCTGCGCTCGGCCCTGTGGGATCCCGGCACGTGGCCGGACCGCGAGAGCCTTCCCACGCTCGGCCGCATCGCCAAGGACCACATGGGACTCAAGGACCTGTCCGCCGAGCAGATCGACGCGGACCTCGCCGTCGACGCCGCGACGAACCGGTACTGAACCCGCCGCGCCGCCCCCCGGGCCGCGGGTTCTCACCACGGCGGCGATTACCGCCCGGAACACCGTTGAGAAGAATGGGATCCGCGGGCGGCGGCGGGTGCGCCGCACGACGTCTCCAGGAGGCACCGATGTTCGGCTTCAAGCTCCTGCCCACCGTCGCGGCCGTGGTGCTCGGCGCGGGCATCGCCACGGGGAACGGGCGGGCCGCGCTCATCGCCGCTCTGGCACTCCTCGCGCTCCAGTGGGTGATCGGGAAGGTCCGCTCGTAGGCGACGGCTTGGACCGTGCCAGCCAGAGGCCGGTGAACACGGCGCCGGCCAGCGTGACGGCGCCCGCCGTGAGGAACGCGCTGCCGAGCCCGCTCTCGAAGGACGCGCCGCCCGCCTGGCGGGTACGGACGACGGCGCCGAGCACCGCGACGCCGAGGACCGCGCCGATCTGGCGGGTGGTGCTGCTGATGCCGGAGGCGAGGCCGCCCTCCTGCGGGCTGACCGCCTGGATGGCGGCGCCCGTCAGCGGCGACATCGTCAGCGCGAAGCCGGTGCCGACGACCGCCAGCCGCCACCACACGTTCCCGTATCCGGTGCCGGCGTGCACGAGACCCAGCGTCAGCAGCCCGGCCCCGGCGAGGGCCAGGCCGGCGGTGACCACGATCCGGAAGCCGTACCGGGCGGCGAACCGGCCCGCGAACGGGCTGACGACCACCATGGCGAGGGAGGCGGGCAGGGTCTGCAGGCCGGCGCACAGGACCGAGCTGCCCTGGACGTACACGAAGAACTGGGAGAAGAAGGACGAGCCCATCAGCGCGAAACCCACCACGATCATCGCCGTGTTGGACACGGTGAACAGCCGCTGCCGGAACAGGCGCAGCGGCAGCATCGGGGCGGGGACGCGCGCCTCCACGGCGGCGAAGGCGGCGAGGACGGCCACCGCGGCGGCGAAGCTGACCAGGATCACCGGCGACGTCCAGCCGCGGGAACCGCCCTCGATCAGCCCGTAGGTCAGCGCCCCCACGCCCAGGATGGAAAGAGCCGTCCCGGGGACGTCGATCGCGGGGGCCCCGGGGTTGCGGGACTCGTGCAGGACGCGGGTCCCGGCCAGCAGCAGGACGGCGCCGACGGGTCCGTTGACCAGGAAGATGGCGGGCCAGCCGAACGTGTCCGCGAGGATGCCGCCGGCCAGTGGTCCGGCGGCCAGGCCGATCCCGCTGAAGCCGGCCCACAGCCCGATGGCCTTGACGCGGTCCTGCGGGACGGGATGGGCGGCGGCGATCAGGGCCAGCGAGGCGGGGCTCAGCGCCGCGGCCCCGACGCCCTGGGCCACCCGTCCGGCGATCAGCCACCCGATCGACGGGGCGGCGGCGCACAGCACGGACGCGACGGTGAACACCGCGACGCCGGCCAGGAACACGCGCTTGCGCCCGAAGCGGTCGGCGAAGACGCCGCCGGACAGCAGGAGCATGGCGACCAGCAGTACGTAGGCGTCGACGATCCATTGCAGGCCGCTCAGATGGGTGTGCAGCCGCTGCTGCATGTCGGGCAGCGCCGCGCCGACGATCGTGCTGTCCAGCAGGACCATGAACTGCCCCAGGCAGGTCACGGCGAGCAGGACCGCACGGGTCGTCCGGGCGGCGGGTCCGGGTGATCCGGACGCGCCTTCGGCTGCGCTCAACACGGGCTCCTCTCATGAGGCGGGCACGATACTTCGATAATGCCGAAGTATCGAATTGTTGTCCAAACGACGATCCCGGAACATCGAAGCGTCGGGGTATCGTCGGGGCATGCGACCGCTGCCCGAGCCCGCGCGCGAGTCCCTGGCGCTCGCGCCCGTCCTGCACGCCCTCGGTGATCCCGTGCGCCTGGAGCTGGTGCGGCGCGCCTGGGCGCGGCCCGATTCGACCTGCTCCGCGCTCGCCGACGGCCTGGACGTGCCGCTGTCGACGCTGTCCAACCACTGGCGGATCCTGCGCGAGGCCGGGCTGATCAGCATGGCCGTCGACGGCCGGAACCGGCGGGTCCGGCCGCGCGCCGGCGATCTGGGCGACCGCTTCCCGGGACTGCTCGAGCCGATCCTGCGCCTGGGCGCCGCCGAGGCGCAGGACGGCGCCCCGTCGTAACCGTGCTTTCGGTTGACCGATGACACAATTGAATGTGATCATCGCTCCATGGAAAGTGAGGGGCGGCGCCCGTACCGGATGGGCGCCCGCGCGGCGGCCGTGGAGGCGACGCGGGCCCGGGTGATGCAGGCCGCGGGTTCGCTGTGGATGCGGCGATGGTTCGACGACGTCACGCTGCAGGACGTCGCCGACGAGGCCGGCGTGTCGGTGCAGACGATCGTCAACCACTTCGGCGGCAAGGACGGCCTCGCCGACGCCGTCGCCGACCTGGCGGCGTCCCAAACGGAGATCACGCGGCAGGCGCCGGTCGGCGACGTGGCGGCGATCGTGGGCGCGCTGTTCGCCGACTACGAGCGGCACGGCGACGCCAACGTCCTCTGGACCGCGCAGATGGACCGCGTCCCGGCGATCGCCCGCGCGGCCGCCCACGCGCGCGTCCAGCATCGCGCCTGGCTGGAGCGGGTCTTCGCCGACCGCCTCCCCGCCGCCGGCCCCGAGCGCGAGCACGCGCTGAACCTGTACTACGCCGCCACCGACGTCTACCTGTGGAAACTGTGGCGGCGCGACCTCGGCCTCTCGCGCGGCGACGCCGAACGCGCCATGCGCGACCTGGTGACCTCGATCGACCCCAGGAGGGGACACGATGCCGGCTGACTTCCTGTTCGCCACCTGGGCCGGCGGCGGAGCCGTGCCGCCCGTCCTGTCGGTGGCCCGCGCGTTGCGCGAGCGCGGGCACGGCGTCCGCGTGCTGGCCGACAGGTCGCTGCACGAGGAGGTCGCCGCGGCCGGCGCGGAACCGGTCGCCTGGACGACGGCGCCCCAGGGCGACCCCTCCGACCCGGCCAAGGACGTCATCAAGGACTTCGAGGCCCGCACACCGCTCGGCGCGCTCGCGCGGCTGAGGGACCGCATCGTCTGCGGCCCCGCCGCCGACTACGCCCGGGACACCCTCGCCGAACTGGAAGCCCGCCCGGCCGGCGTGCTGGTCGCCGAGCACATGCTGCTCGGCGCGCTCCTCGCCGGCGAGGCCGCCGGCATCCCCGTGGCCTCGCTGGCGACGACCATCTACCCGTTCCCCACCCCGGGGGCGCCGCCGCCCGGGCCCGGCCTCGCCCCGGCGAGGGGCCCGGCGGGGCGCCTGCGTGACCGAGTCCTGGCCCGGCTGGCCGTCAAGCTGTGGGCGAAGGGCCTGCCGGCCCTCAACGCGGCGCGCACCGCCAACGGCCTTCCGCCGGTGGACTCGGTGATCGACGCCTTCGAGCGCGTCGACCGGGTGCTCGTCCTGTCCCCGCGCGCACTCGACCATCCCGGCCGCCGCTTCCCCGCGCACGTCCGGCACGTCGGGCCGCGGCTCGACGACCCGGCCTGGGCCGGCGCCCTGGACCTCCCCGAGGGGGACGCGCCGCTGGTGCTGGTCGGCCTGAGCTCGTCGTTCATGGACCAGCGCGCCCGGCTGGAGAGCATCGCCGAGGCTCTCGGCACGCTCCCGGTGCGCGGGCTGCTGACGACCGGCCCCGCCGTGGACCCGGCGACGGTCCCCGCGCCCGGGAACGTCCTGGTCACCGCGTCCGCGCCGCACCGCCTAGCGCTGCGCCACGCCGCGGTGACCGTCACCCACGCCGGGCACGGGACCGCCGTGAAGTCCCTGGCCGCCGGTGTCCCCCTGGTCTGCATGCCGCTCGGGCGCGACCAGACCGAGGTGGCCCGGCACGTCGAACTCGACGGCGCCGGGGTCACCGTCCGCAAGGACGCCTCGCCGCGCACCATCGCGCGCGCCGTCGACCGCGTCCTGCACGACCCGTCCTACCGGCGCCGAGCACAGGACCTGGCCGCCGAGATCGCCGCCGAGACCGCCACCGACCGGGCCGTCGCCGAACTCGAGGCCCTCACCGGGAAGCGAGCCGGGGCAGGGCGCTGACACCGCCCCCGACCGCCCGATGGGATGAACGGCTTGACTTCAAGTGCGCTTGAAGTCGCAGGATCCCTGGGCATGGACGAGCGACAGACGACCGGCCGTACCGCCGACCAGACCGACGCCCTCATCGCCCTGCTCGACATCGGGGACACCATGTCCGGTGCGAGCGAGCTGCGCGCGCGTTCCTACGAGTTGCTCGGCGTCGCGTCGGGCGCCGCGGTGGTCGACGTCGGCTGCGGCCCCGGCCGCGCCGTCGCGGAGATGACCGAGCGGGGCGCGCGGGCGGTCGGCGTCGACGTCGACGAGCGGATGGTCGCTGCGGCCGGCGAGCGGTGGCCCGCCGCGGACTTCCGCGTGGCGAACGCCTACGCGCTGCCCTTCGCCGACGGCGAGCTGCGCGGCTACCGGGCCGAGAAGGTGTACCACGTCCTCGACGACCCCGCCCGCGCGATCGGCGAGGCGCGGCGCGTGCTCGCCTCCGGCGGCCGCATCGTGCTGATCGGGCAGGACTGGGACACCTTCGTCATCGACGCCGCCGACGCCGCGCTGACCCGCGCCATCGTGCACGCCCGCGCCGACCTGGTCCGCGCCCCGCGCGTCGTCCGACGCAGCCGCGAACTCCTCCTCGACGCGGGCTTCACCGACGTCACCGTCGAGGTCCGCACCGGGGTCTTCACCGACGCGACGATGCTGCCCGTCCTGGCCGACCTCGCCGAGGGGGCGCGCTCGTCGGGGGCGATCAGCGGCGCGCAGGCCGAGGCGTGGCTCTCCGAGCAGCGTGAACGGGGCCGCCGAGGCAGGCTGTTCCTCGCGCTCCCGATGTTCGTCACCGCGGCGACCCGCCGCTGACAGCGGGCCCGCCGGCGGGGGCCCGGTCAGCGAGCGGCCAGCCGACCGTCGGTCACGGTCAGCGCGGCTTGGACGCCCTGCGGGCCGCACCCCGGGCCGTCCGCACGGGTGGCCTTCGGCGTGACGAGGAGTTCCTGGTCGACGAACGCGCGGCGGTGGCGGTCGCGCAGGGTGAGCGTGACCTGGACGGGTGATTCGGGCAGATCAGTGATGGCGGCGAATCCGTGCTGACCGCCGTCGGGTGAGGCGGACGCCCTGCAGACGGAGTCCGGCCCGTCGCCATCACACCCCAGCGGGACGGTCGTCGATGATGGGCGGAAGCCGAGTTCTTTCGTCCTGCACGTTCCGTCCCAGCACACGCGCAGCGACGCGGACGCGATACGGGAGGCGTCCGGGGCGGCGACGTCGACGCTGATGCCCGTCGGCGAGAAGACCAGAGCGCACGCGTGCGGATGGTTCTCGGAGCCGCACGCGGCGAGGACGAACAGCGCGGCGCCCAGCGCCACGGAGGAGGTCGTTTTCACGCTCGGCTTCCAGCTCGTTGCGGGGGACCGGACCAGGAGGGCGAGGACCAGGCTCCCACGCCTGGTGCGCGCGAGGGGACCCGATGCGCGCCACAGGGCGGGATGTTTGCCGGGTGCGGGGGCGGGGAGCGCAGCACGAGAGGACGAAACGGACGATCAGAAAGGGCGCGGGATGGCCGGCTTGCTGCGAGGAGCGCTGCGGGGCGCCGCCGCCGGTGCGGCGGGCACGACCGCGCTCAACGGCGTCACCTATCTGGACATGGCCGTGCGCGGGCGGCCGGGAAGCGACACCCCCGAGGAGACGGTGCGCGCGCTGTCCGACAAGACGGGCATCCCGGTGCCCGGCGAGGGCGAGCAGCACGACAACCGCATCTCCGGCCTCGGCCCGCTGACCGGGCTCGCGGCCGGCGTCGGCACCGGGGTGCTGCTGGGGATCGTCTCCGGCGCCGGCTGGCGGCCGGGGCGCGCCGTCACCGCCGTGCTGGCCACCGCCGGGGCCATGGTCGGCAGCAGCGGCCCGATGACCGCGCTGGGCGTCACCGATCCGCGTACTTGGCCGGTGTCGTCCTGGATCAGCGACCTGGTGCCGCACGCCGCCTACGGCGCGGTCACGGCCGCGGTCCTGTACGGGCTCGACCACTGACGCGCATTCGAGCGGGGCGCGCCGCTCGGGCCGGAACCGGGAAGGGCCCCGCCATGGGATCGACCGCGATCGGGCAGGAGCCGGGGCTGACGGTCGGCGTGGAGGAGGAGTTCCTGCTGGCCGACGCCGCGACCGGGGAGACCACGGCAAGGGCCGGCGCCGTCCTCGCGCGCACGCGAAACCTTCCCCCGCGCTCGGGAGCGCAGTTCCACGCCGAACTCCTCGGCACGCAGGTGGAGGCGGCGTCCGCGGTGTGCACGGACCTGGCGACACTGGAGCACCGGCTCGCTGAGGCTCGCGGCGAACTCGCCGCGTCCGCCCGGCACGAGGGCGCACTGCTGATCTCCTCGGGGACACCGCCCCTGCCCGGCCCCGTGCCGCCGACGTCCGAGGGGGAGCGGTTCGCCCGGATCCGCGACCTGTACGCGGGCGTGGTGCGCGACTACGAGGTGTCCGGCTGCCACGTGCACGTCGGCGTCCCGGACCGGGACACGGCGGTCGCCGTCGTGAACCATCTGCGCCCGTGGCTCCCGACCCTTCTCGCGGTGTCGGCGAACTCCCCCTACGACCGGGGATCCGACACGGGCTACGCGAGCTGGCGGATGGTCCAGCAGGCCCGCTTCCCCGGCGCCGGGCTGCCGCCCTGGTTCCCGTCCGCCGCGGCCCACGACCGGGAGACGGCCCGGCTCGCCGAATGCGGAGTGGTCGTGGACCCCGCCATGTCGTTCTGGCTGGCCCGACCCTCACCGCACCTGCCGACGGTGGAGGTCCGCGCCGCCGACGCCGTGCCGACCGCCGACGAGGCCGTCCTGCAGGCCGCTCTCACCCGCGGGCTGGTGCGGACCGCGCTGGCGGACCTGGCGGCGGGACGGCCCGCGTCGCGCGCGCCGGACGATCAGGTCGGGGCCGCCGCCGTCTGGGCGGCGGCGCGCTACGGCCTGGCGGGCGAGGGCGTCCATCCGGTCGAGGAGCGGCGCGTCCCGGTGGCACGGCTGGCCGCCGCGCTGCTCGACCACGTGGCGCCCGCGCTGGAGGAGACCGGCGACCTCGGCCGGACGCGCGAGCTGCTCGGACGCGTCCTGCGCGCGGGAACGGGCGCCGACCACCAGCGCCGGGCCGCGGCCGGAGGCATGCGCGCGGTCGTCGAGGCGCTCGCCCAGCGGACGTCTCCGAATCCTCCGTCTCCGGACCCCTCCACCGCGAACGGTGACGCAGCCCACGGCGGCGGCCGAATGGACGGGATCGGAGCGGGTACCGCAGGTCCATCGCCCGAGACGGCCCGCTGATCGACGAGGGAGGGGACATGACGACCGCCGCGACGAGCCCGCCCCGGGCCGGCGAGCGGCCGCCGCTGCCCGCCCCGCGCGGGCCGCTGTCGGACGCGGTGCTGGCCGCGCTCGCCCGCCTGGGGCCCGCGGACCCGGCACCGATGCTGGAGGCCGCCGCGTCCTCCCGGGAGGACGCCGATCCGTTCGGTGACGATCTGCACCTGGCCCTGTACGTCTGCTACGAGCTGCACTACCGCGGTTTCGGCGGTGTGGACGACGGCTGGGAGTGGGCGCCGGGGCTCCTCGCGTTCCGCGGCGGGCTGGAGCGCCGCTTCCTGGCGGCCCTCCGCGCGGAGACCGGGCCCGGCGACGATGTGGACGGCGTCCTCGCCGAGGTGCTCGCCGAGCCGGCCGACGCGTACGGCGTTTCCCACTACCTGCGCGACGAGGGGGAGTGGTGGCACATGCGCGAGCACGCCGTCCACCGCTCCGCCTACCACCTCAAGGAAGCCGACCCCCACGCCTGGCTGATCCCCCGCCTGCGCGGGCAGGCGAAGGCCGCGCTGGTCGCCGTGGAGTTCGACGAGTTCGGCGGCGGCCGCGGCGAGGCCATGCACGCCCGGCTGTTCGCCGACCTCATGGAGGATCTCGGCCTGGATCCGTCCTACGGCCGGTACCTGGACCTGGTTCCGGGGCGGATGCTCGCGATCGTCAACATGATGTCGCTGTTCGGCCTGCACCGCTCGCTGCGCGGCGCGATGGCCGGGCACTTCGCCGCCGCCGAGATCACCACGGCGCCCGCGGCGCGCCGGATGGCCGCCGCGCTGGAGCGCCTCGGCGCGAGCCCGCGCTGCGTGCGCTTCCACACCGAGCACATCGAGGCCGACGCCGTGCACGAGCAGGTGCTCCGGCACGACGTCCTCGGCGACCTGCTGGCCCGGGAGCCCGCTCTGGCGCGCGACGTGGTGTTCGGCGTCCGCGCCACCGGGCTCCTGGAAGACCGGTTCGGTGAGCATCTGCTGGCGTCGTGGCGGGAGGGCCGCACCTCGCTCCGCCAGGCGCTCCCGACCGGAACGGGCTAGCCGGCGGCGGGCTTGCGGCGGGGCTTGCGGCGATGGCTGGTGTCGCAGAACGGGTAGCGCCGGCTCCGGCGGCACACGCACAGCGCGACCATGAACCGGTCGGACGACACGGTCGTGCCGTCCGGCAGTTCGATCTCGACGGGGCCCTCCACCAGCACGGGCCCGTCCGCGTCCAGCCGGACCCGGCGGGGGGCGGGACGGTCAGTTCCGGTCGGCACGGACCACCACCAGTTCCTCGGACGTGTCGCCGGGCTCGGCGAGTCCGGCGGCCTCCAGGTCGGCGGCCCGGGCCCGCAGCACCGGGCCGTACGGCTGCGTGCGGCGCGCCGCGACCGACGCCGACATCCCCTGGGCCCTCAGGGCGTCCAGCGTCGCCTGGACGCCGGAGACCGCCGACTGCACGATCAGCAGCGTGCCGCCGCGGCGGAGCCGGCCGGGCGCCCGCTCGCAGATCCGGTCGAGCAGCGCCCGGCCGTCCGGGCCGCCGTTCCACCAGCGGGCGGCGCGGCCCGGCGGCGCGGACCCGCTCGGCACGTACGGGGGGTTCGTCACGATCACGTCGAACGCCTGGCCGGCCACCGGGCCGAACAGGTCGCCCCGCAGGACCCTGACCGGCAGCCGGTTCAGCCGGGCGTTGGCCCGGGCGGCCAGCACGGCCCGCGCGGACAGGTCCACCGCCGTGACCCGGCCCGCCCCGGCCCGTGCCGCGGCGAGCGCGAGCGCGCCGGTGCCGGTGCACACGTCCAGCACGCGGGCGCCCTTCAGCAGCGGAGCCTTGCGCAGGACCTCCGCCAGCAGGAAGGTGTCGCCTTGGGGCGCGTACACCCCTGGCGGCCTCATCAGCCTCATCCCTCCCGGCTACCCCCCACCTCGCCGCCAAACATGGGCGGGCGCCCCGCTAGGACCGCGGCTTGTCTTGCAGGCGCTGGACGGGGTGGGGGCCGTCGGTGACCACGCGGTACTCGTCGCCGAACTTGTCGCGGTGCTCGTCGATGACGCGTTCCTGCGGGGGCCGCTCGGCGTTGATCTTGTCCTGCATCCTCTCGAACCGCTCGTGCATGTCCTGGACGTAGCCGGTGCCGAGGGTGGTCCAGTCGATCTGGGTGCCGAGCAGCTGCCGGACGAGCTGCTTGTTGGGCTCGAAGGTGACCGGTTCGGGCAGTGCGGGCGCCAGGACGCTCTCGGGGTCGCGGCCGTCGTGCCGGCGCATCAGGTCGCAGGCGATCCGCAGGTGCTCCAGCTCCATGTTCAGGTGCAGCTCCCAGATGCCCTTGACGCGCGGGTCGGTCTCGGTCTGCATGAACGAGTAGTACAGGTAGCACTCGTTGTACTCGTGGTTCACCAGCCGCTCCCACCAGGACTCGCCCGGATCGACCAGCGACTCGTAGTGGGTGACGTGCTCCTCCTCCACCAGCCCGATCTCCTGGTAGAGCTGGCGGGCGATCGGCTCCATGTACATGGGGCCGACGTTCATGTAGAAGTTCATCGTCTGCTGCTCCGCCGACATGATCGTCAGGGCGTGCAGCTTCGACAGCGGCGCGGCCGCGGCCTTGTCGTAGGGTTCGCGGACGTTGTCCATCGGGTCGCGGTGCTGCAGGTACCCGGGCCGCCCCGGCATCACCTCGGTGAGCCGGTCGACGATCTTCTCGGCCTTGCGGTGCTCGATGATCTCGTACAGGTTGGCGTACCGGTACAGGTGGTCGAAGTCCTCCAGCAGGCCGAACTCGTAGGCCTGCTTGAGGTAGGGGTCGGGCTCCATCCGGGCGACCCAGCCGGTCAGGTCGACCGCGACCTGCTCGTAGCTGATCGTCGTCTCCAGGATCGACGCCTGGCCGGGCAGCAGCCAGTTGACGACCTTCTGCTGCTGCGCCTCGATGTAGCGGACGCGGGCGAGCTGCTGCTTGACCTCCAGGTCCGGGCAGACCCGGGCGAAGTGGTGGCTGAACATGATCGCCTCCACCTCGATGCCGTTCATCGTGATGATGCGGCACTTGGTGTAGGGATCGGACTCGTCGGGGTCGACCGGAGCGACGTCGAGCTGCGCCCAGTTGCGCAGCTGGTCCTCCAGCGGGATCCCGCGGTGTTCGAGCGGGTTGAAGGCCACCGGGCTCACCCTTCCTGTGGGAGCGGATCGGGACGATGCCTGCTGCGCCTACCCGGGAAGGCCCGTTCTGCACGCACGGCCGGGGCTCGATTGCTAGACCTTTGCGCGGGCGGACGGCGGCATGGCTTAACCGGCCCGCCCTCGGGTACAGCACGCCGCATCGCGCGACGCCTGGTTTCGGCGGCGCCCATCCACCCGAGGGAAGGGTTCATGCAGACCACACCCGAGAACACGGAGACCACCGAGGACGTCGTGGACCTGCTGCGCGCCCAGCACGCCCGGATCCGCGACCTGTTCGACGAGGTGATGCATCCGGACGGGCGGTCCCGCGAGGACGCCTTCGCCGAGCTGGTGCGGCTGCTGGCGGTGCACGAGACGGCCGAGGAGGAGATCGTCCACCCGGTCGCGCGGCGGCTGCCGGGCGGCGACGGGATCGTCGACGACCGGCTGGCCGAGGAGCGCGAGGCCAAGGAGCTGCTGGCGGAGCTGGAGGGCATGGACACCGGCGATCCCCGGTTCCTCAAGTCGCTCGACAGGCTCCGCATGGACGTGCTCACCCACGCCCGCGCCGAGGAGCGCTACGAGTTCGACCGGCTCCGCGGCCAGTTCAGCCCGACCCAGCTCAAGGGGTTCGCCGCGGCCGTCCGCGCCGCCGAGCGGACCGCGCCGACCCATCCGCACCCCGGCGTGGAGACGGCGTCGAAGAACCTGCTCGCCGGCCCCGTGGCGGCGGTGGCCGACCGCGTCCGGGACATGATCCGCAAGGCCCGCGACAACGGCTGACCGCAGGGCCGAGCCGTCCGCCGGCAGAGGAGGACCGATGGCAGACGCGTTCGAGGTGCTGGCACGCGACCACACCGAGGTCAAGCGGATGCTGGACGATCTGGAGGCCGGGCCCACCGCGGCGACCGGCGCGGACGAGGACGCGCTGGCGCTGCGCCGCGCGCTCCTGCAGCGGCTCATCACCGAGGAGTCCAAGCACGAGGCGGTCGAGGAGGAGTACTTCTGGCCCCTCGTCCGCGAACGCGTCCCGGAGGGGGACGAGCTGGCCGACCATGCCGTCGCGCAGGAGCAGTCCGCCAAGCAGGAACTGGACGACCTGATCGCCGTGCACCCCCTGCAGGCCAGGTTCGAGGGCCTGCTGTCGGACTTCATCGCGGGCGCGCGCGAGCACATCGCCTTCGAGGAGGAGCGGGTGTGGCCGCGGCTGCGCGGGGTCGTCACCGCGGAGGAGGCGGCCGAGCTCGGCCGCAGGCTCGAAGCGGCCAAGAAGCTCGCGCCGACGCGTCCGCATTCCAACACCCCGCCGAGGCCCGGGCTCCTGAAGGCGACCGGCCCGGTGGTCGGGGTGGCCGACCGGATGCTCGACAAGCTGACCGGCCGCGACCGGGGCTGACGCGCCTGCTCGCACACGGGCGCCGGCCTCCGGCCACGCCGCGCCGGGGGCGTGGCCGGAGGAGCCCAGGTCAGTAGTTGGGGTTGTTGGTCGTCGGGATCTGGATGCTGATCGGGTAGTTGGCGCCGGACAGGACGAGCAGGACGCCCTGCCGGATGATCTCGTCGAACACCCAGTAGAACTCCCGCAGCTCCTTGGGCGCCTTCGTGATGTCGAGGATGCCCTCGCGGACGGCGACGAACGGCGGCCAGAGGTTCTCGAAGACCGGGTCCCAGACCGGCTCCTTCGGGATCTTCAGCCAGGTCGCGATCTCGTCGCCGAGCACGTAGCGGGTGAGCGCGCCGAGGATGTGCTTGGTGAGGATCCCGCCGTCGATGAAGGCGGCGAGGTTCAGCAGGATGTCGGCGAGCTTGATGCCCTCGGGGGTGGGCGCCAGGATCGGGTCGAGGACCTGGGCGGCCTGCGCGTTCGCCTCGTCCCACGACTTCGGGATGTACTCGTCCTTGATGCCGAGCATGTGCGCCGCGAGCTGCCAGGAGTGCAGGAACGCCGCGGACTCGTCGTCGGGGACCGCCACCTTCCACTTGGCGAACTGCTTCATGACCGTCGTCGGCAGGCTGTGCCAGGTGACCATCATGTCGGCCTGGCTGATCGGGATCTTCTCGTCGGCGACCTTGGTCCAGTACGCGGACTTCGGCAGCAGGTTGCGCACGCCCGCGTGGGCCAGCCGCGTCTTGACGCAGGTCACGATCATCTCGCCGTCGGGCTGGAACGCCTGCTCGGTGCCGATGTCGTAGCCGAGCTTGGCGGTCTTGGTGATGCGGTCGCGCATGTCCGCGCCGCCCTTGGAGTAGTAGACCGCGCGCGCCTCGTGCGGGATGGCCGTGCTCATCATCCCGCTGGCGAAGCCGTAGGTGACGCCGAGGTACAGCCCGCGCTTCTGGTTGAACTCGAACGCCTTCGCGAGCTTGGCCTGGTCGGTCCACGCGGGCAGCTGCCGGGCACGTTCCACGAAGTCGCGCAGGTCGGCGGGCAGGCCCGCCGGCAGCGCCTGGCTGTTCTTGGTCCAGGTCTTCAGCAGCTCGTTCACCTTGGGCACGTCGCCGCGTTCGAGCAGGGCGGCGACCAGCGAGTCGGCCTCCTCGTCCCACACCCACTTGGGGTCGGCGCCCTCGCCGCGGCCGACGACCGAGCCTTCGGGCGACCACGTCCACAGTGAGTTCGCTCGCGCGGGCGTCGCGACGGTCAGCGCGCCGAGCGCGCCGAGCGTTCCGCCGGCCATCAGCACGCTGCGCCTGCTGGGTTTGTCCATGCCTTCGCTCCTCCTCGGGGGCCAGAGCACCTTCCTGATACGCGGGGTGACGCATCGTCGCGGCCCGCCTGAAGCACGCGGGAAGCCGGCGGCCCGCCGCGGCGGCGCACGAAGCGCGGTTCGGGCGCCCGCCGCGGCAAGGGACACACTCCGGTTTCCAGTGAGCCACCCGGAACACTAGACCGTTATTGGCGTCCCGCCAATAGTTACTGACGATCTGGCCGTGATGCGTGGAGATCGGCGGGCCGTGCCCCCGTGCCGGGCACTCTATTGACACTCTGATAGTTACTATTGGCGTAGCGCCAATTAGTGCTCTAGGGTGTCCGTGCCCGACGACGACCGAGGAGGTGATCGGCGTGGCCGTCGCCTACCTGCCCGGCCGTGTCCACGGGCTGCTCAGCGAGGTCGGTGAGCTGTTCGTCATCGCGCTGGAGGGGCTGCGGCGCACCTGGGACGTGCGCCGCTGGTTCTGGGAGTTCGCCGAGCAGGCGTGGTTCCTCGCGCGGGTGACGAGCCTCCCGGTGATCCTGGTGTCGCTGCCCCTCGGCGCGACCGTGGCGCTGCAGGTGGGGCAGCTGGCCGCCCAGCTCGGCGCGCAGTCCGCGACCGGGGGAGCGGTCGTCGTGGGGCTGGTGCGCGAGGTCGCGCCGATCGCCGCCGCGCTGATCATCGCGGGCGCGGGCGGCTCGGCGATGACCGCCGACATGGGCGCCCGCCGGATCCGCGACGAGCTCGCGGCCATGGAGACCATGGCGGTCAACCCGGTGCACCGGCTCGTCACGCCGCGGCTGTGGGCGTCCAGCCTCGTCTCGACGCTGCTGGCCTCGCTCGTCATCGTCTCCGGCGCCGCCGGCGGCTTCGTGTTCAACGTCCTGCTGCAGGACGTCACGCCGGGCGCCTACTTCGACGGCGCGGTGTCGCTGCTGCAGGTGTCCGACCTGGCCGTGACGCTGCTGAAGGCGTGGCTGTTCGGGCTGGTCGCCGCGGTCGTGGCCTGCTACATGGGGATGAACTGCGCGCAGAGCCCGGTCGGCGTCGGCCGCGCCGTGAACCGGGCGATCGTGGTCGCCTTCATGCTGGTGTTCGCCCTCAACTACGTGATCACGACGGTGTACTTCGTCGCGTTCCCGCCCAAGATCTGATGGCGGGCTCGGTCCCGGCCGGACGGGCCGGCCGGAGCGGCGTGCGCGCGGCGGGACGGCTCGCGGCGCGGACCGACGACCTCGCGCAGTGGCCCGTGTTCGTCTACCGGGTGCTGCTGTACTCGGCCCGCGACCTGGTCTGGCACCGCAAGTACGCGCGGACGGTCGCCCGGCACGTCAGCGACGTGGTCGTCGGCGCGGGCGCGACCGTGGTCGGCGGCGGCATGATCTTCGTGATCTTCACGATGGCGTTCTTCGTCGGCACCGAGGTGGGCCTGCAGGGCTACACCGGGCTGGAGTCGATCGGCGCGCAGTCGTTCATGGGGCTGGTCGGGTCGTTCGCCAACGTCCGCGAGATCACCCCGGTGATCGCGGCGACGGCGCTCGCCGCGCAGTGCGGGTCGGCGTTCACCGCCGAGCTCGGCGCGATGCGGATCTCCGAGGAGATCGACGCGCTGGAGGTCATGGGCATCGGGTCGTTCGCCTACCTGGTGTGCACGCGGGTCGTGGCCGCGTTGATCGCGCTCGTCCCGCTGTACCTGATCGCGCTGTTCGCGAGCTTCTTCGCGACCCGGCTGATCAGCACGGAGTTCTTCGACCTGGCGCCCGGCGTCTACGACTACTACTTCCGGCTGTACCTGCCGACGATCGACCTGGTCTACAGCTCCGTCAAGGTGGCGGTGTTCGCGTTCGCCGTCATCACCATCCACTGCTTCTACGGCTACTACGCCACCGGCGGGCCGGCCGGGGTCGGGCGCGCGGCGGGCCGGGCGATCCGGCTGTCGATCGTGACGATCGTGACCCTGAACCTGCTGCTGTCGTACGTGTTCTGGGGCAACGGCGCGACGGTGAGGCTGAGCGGATGATCAACGAGGAGCTCTCCCTGCCCCGGCGGCTGCTGATCACGGCGCTCACGCTGGCCGCGGTCGCGCTGCTGCTGTGGGTGCTGGTCGCCAAGCCGTTCCAGGGCGGCGGGACGGTGCTGACCGCCGAGTTCGGCCGCGCCGGGCAGGCGCTCGGCAAGGGCGCGCCGGTGAAGGTCCGCGGCGTCCAGGTCGGCTCGGTGCAGCGGGTGCGGCTGGGCGAGGACGGCAAGGCGCGGCTGACGCTGCGGCTCCGCTCCGGGACGCGCGTCCCGGACACGGTCACCGCGTCGATCGAGCCGGCCTCCGCGTTCGGCCCGAAGTTCGTGGACCTGGTCCCGGGCGCGCACGAGGGCGCCGGCCCCTATCTCGCCTCGGGCGCGAGGATCGCGCGCACCTCCGATCCGCAGGACCTGTCGGACCTGCTCGCCGACGCCGACCGGCAGCTCGGCGCGATCGCACCCGAGGACGTCTACACGATCGTCCACACCACCGCGCAGGGGCTGGACGGGCAGGGGGCGAAGCTCGCCGCCACGATCGACCAGACCGGCGTCCTGCTGAACGTCGCCTACAAGCACCGCGAGGACGCCCGCCGGTTCATCTCCGACGGCGCGGCGCTGAGCGGCGCTCTGTCCGGATCGGGTGACGAGATCACAGGGATCAGCGCGGACGCCAACGCGCTCATCACCGCCGCGGCGAGCGGCCGCAAGGGACGGCTCGGCGACTTCGCCGACCGGCTCTCCGCCCTGTCGGCGCTGGTCGCCCACGGCTTCGACAAGCGCGGCGGGCAGCTCGGCGAGGCGTTCCGCAGCGGCGAGCGCGCCGCCGCGGTCATCTACTCCCAGCTCGGCCTGCTCGGGGACGCGGTCCGCACCGGCAACCGCCTGCTCCCGCTCTACCAGGAACTGGCCACGACACCGGGACCGGGCGGCAAGCACTACCTGGCGTCCGAGGCGTACCTGCCGAGCGATCCGTGCGCGCTGATCCTCGGCCTGTGCGGTCCGGGCACGGGCGCGAAGGGAGGCCGCTGACATGGCCCGCCTCGGTGCGGCCCGCCCCGGCAGGGCGCGGCTGAGCGAGCAGGCGCGGGCGCGCGCCGGCGTCATCGTCCGGCTGACCGCGTTCCTGCTGGTGACCGGGTTCCTCACGCTGTTCATCGGCATGCAGATCGCGCGGGTCGGCCTCGGCGGCGGCTGGCACGTGTCGGCCACCTTCGACGACGCGAGCGGCCTGTCGAAGGGCGACCAGGTCAAGATCGCCGGTGCGCCGGTCGGCCGCGTCGACGGGGTGCGGGTCGTGGACGGCCGCGCCCGAGTCGACATGACCGTCCGCGACTCGGTGCGGGTGCCGTCCGACAGCGAGGCCGCGATCCGGTGGCGGGACGCGATGGGACGCCGCGTCGTCTACCTCATCCCCGGCACGAGCCCGGCGAGGATGCGCCCCGGCGCCCACATCACCCGCACCCGGTCCGTCGTCGACGGCAGCGCGCTGCTGGACGGGCTCGCGCCGCTCACCAAAAGCCTCGACCCGAAGCAGGTGAACACGGTGCTCACCTCGCTCGCGCAAGCCCTGGACGGCAACGCCGACGACATCGACCGGCTCGTCGGGAACGTCGACCGGCTGTCGTCCACGATCGCCGAGCGCCGCGCGACCCTCAAGCAGATGCTGTCGGACTACGCGACCGTCACCGAGCTCATCGCGCGGCGCGACAAGCAGATCAGCGCGGCCACCGACGACCTGGTCAGCCTCAGCGGCGCGTTCGCCGACAACCGGCGGCTGATCGACGACACGATCGTGCAGCTCGCCGCGCTGGCCCGCACGTCCGACGCCGTCCTCGCGGGCAACGGCGACCGGCTCGCCGACGTCATCGCGAAGCTCTCCACCTTCACCGCCGGCGTGCACCGCAACGACGAGACCGTCGCGAACGTGCTCGGGTCGGCGACGCCGAAGCTGCAGCACATCTTCGCCGCCGTCGACAACGGCCGCTACATCGAGGTGGCCGTGCCCTGCCTCAGCCTCGCCGCACCGCCGTGCCCGTACCCGACGCGGCTCCCCGGTCCGAGGGAGGGCGGGAGGCCGATCGACTCGGCGGGCGCCCTGGAGAACCTCATGGTCGGAGGCGGCACGTGGCACTGAAGTCCTTCCGCGACCGCAACAAGATCGTCGTCGGGCTGGTGTCGGCGACGGCCCTGGTCCTGCTCCTCGTGTCGGTGTTCCTGGTCGGGACGGAGGGCCTGCTCCGGGACCGCTACACCGTCACCGGCGTGTTCGCCGACACCGGCGGGCTCTCCTCCGGCGACGACGTCCGGGTGGCCGGGGTCCGCGTCGGCGAGGTCACCGGCGTCCGCCCGGACTTCCGGCGCGGCCGGGTGCTCGTCACCTGGAAGGTCGACTCCGGCGTGGACCTCGGGCCGTCCACCAGCGCGCAGATCGAGGTGGCGAACATCCTCGGCGGCCGGTACCTGCGGCTGTCCGGCGCCGTCACCACCCCGCACCTGGCCGACCTGCCGCCCGCGAAGCGGCGCATCCCGCTCGAGCGGACGCAGGTGCCGACCACGGTCAACGACGTCCTCAACACCTCCACGCGGACGGTCGCGCGGCTCGACACCCGGTCCATCAACAAGATCGTCTCGGAGCTGCAGGGCGTCGACGCCGAGCACCGCGGGCGCCTGTCCCGCACCCTCGTCAACCTGTCGAGGCTCGCCGAGACGGTCGACGGCTCCAGCCCGCAGATCAAGCGGATGCTCGCCGGCGGCGACCGCATCCTCTCCCTCGCGCATGCCAAGGACCAGCAGCTCGACCGGTTGCTCGGCAACATCCAGGCGATGCTGGACGAGCTGCAGCGGCGCAAGGCGGAGCTGGCGGCGTTCCTCGGCGGCGGCAGCCGCACCGTGGCGGCCCTCACCAAGCTCATCGACGACCACCAGGCGCAACTGGTGGCGGTCATGTCCGACCTGCGCGGCACGCTCGGCACGCTCCGTCCGCAGACCGGCGCGTTCAACGACCTGCTCGCCTGGGCGGGCCCCACGCTCAGCGGCCTCGCCGGAACCGGCGGCTACGGGCCGTGGCTGGAGGTCGTCGCGACCGGGCTCGGCCCGCTGTCCCCGCAGGACCTCGCGCAGCTCGCCCGCCTCGCCCCCCAGGGAGAACGATGATGCGACGCCTCGTCCCGGCGCTCGCGGCACTGGTGCTCGCCGCGACCACGGGCGGATGCACGGTGACCGGCGGTGGCGGCACCTACAAGCTGACCGTCTACTTCGCCAAGACGCCGTCGCTGTACGAGCGGTCCCGGGTGAAGGTCATGGGCGCCGACTCCGGCACGATCACCTCCATCAAGGACGAGCAGACGCGCGTCCGCGTGGACCTCGCCGTCAAGCGGTCGGTGCCGCTGCCCGACGGCGTGCACGCCGCCATCGCCTCCGACAACGCGCTCGGCGAGCGATACGTGCTGCTCCACCCGGTCTGGAAACCCGGCATGCGCAGGGCCGCGCCCGGCGCCGTCATCCCGCAGTCGCGCACCGAGCTGCCCGTCGAGATCGACGAGGCGCTCGACGCGTTCGCCAAGCTGAACCGCTCCATCGACCCGAAGCAGCTCGGCTCGGCCCTGCACCGCGGCGCGGACGGCCTGCGCGGCCACGGCGGCGACATCAACGTCGCGCTGGGCGCCACGTCCCGGCTGACCGGCGACCTCGCCGCCCAGGACCGGCGGATCGCCTCGCTGGCGAAGAACCTCCGGGCGGTCGCGGCGAGCCTCAACGGGCGCGACAAGCAGCTGTCGCAGCTCATCGCCTCGTTCTCCACCACCAGCGGCACGCTTTCCGAGGAACGGACGAAACTGCGCGACTTCGTCGCCGGACTCGCCGCCGCCATCCGCAAGAGCGACGTCCTCATCACCGACTACCGCGAGACGCTGCCGAGCACCGTCGCGGACCTGTCCAACATCGTCCTCACGCTCAAGGGCAACGCGCAGGGGCTCAACCAGGCCATCCAGGGCCTCGGCCAGTTCGCCGACGTCGCGGTGAAGGCGTGGAACCGCAAGCAGCACGTCGCCACCATCCGCGTGCTCGTCCACGCCACCCTCCGCACCTGGCTCCAGCCGCTTTTCACCGCGATGGGCTGGGGCACGGTGCCCTGCGTCCCGGACAACCCGGCGCTCGGCAACTGCGTGCCGAACGGAAAGGCGGGCAAATGAGACGCCACGCCGTGGCCTGCTGCGCCCTGGCCGCCGCGCTGACCGCCGGTGCGGGCGGATGCTCGCTCCAGACGGTCGGGGCTCCGCGCGGCGGCATGACCCTCTCGGCGACGTTCGACGACGTGCAGAGCCTCGTCGTCGGCCACAGCGTCCAGGTCTCGGACGTGCGGGTCGGCACCGTGACCGCGATCGGGCTGTCCGGCTACCGCGCCAAGGTGACCATGTCGCTGAAGAGCGACCGGCGCATCCCGGTCGGCACCACCGCCACGATCGCCAAGTCGTCGCTGCTCGGCGAGAACTACGTCCGGCTGGACCTCCCGCCGGGGCGCGACATGCGCACCGGGCCGTTCCTGCGCAGCGGCGCCGCGATCGTCCGGACCTCCGTCCAGCCCGACCTGGAGCAGGTCAGCGAGAAGGTCGGGCCGCTGATCGCCGCGCTCGGCGGGCAGGACCTCGCCACCATCGCCGGCGAGTCCGCGACCGCGCTCGACGGCAAGGGCCGCGAGCTCAACACGCTGATCAAGCGGGCCGCCGACGTCACCGACGGCTACGCCGCCGCCAGCGCCGACCTCGGCCGCGCCCTGGACTCCCTCGGCAGGCTCGGCGACTCCCTGGAGAAGGGCAAGAGCGACCTCGGCCGGCTCCCCGGCAACGTCGCCCTCGCCACCCGGCGGCTCCAGGACGAGCGCCACCGCATCAAGGTCTCCATCCAGCGGCTCGAACAGCTCGCCCGCTCGGTCAACGCGAAGGTGCAGCAGCGGCACGCCGAACGGCTGGCCGTCCTGCTGGGACGCGCCGACCAGTTGCTCGCCGCGGCGCTGCGCGGCCGCGATGACCTGAAGGCGATCGCCGCCAACGTGCTGACGTTCCTGCGCGGCCCGTCCGTCTCCTCCAGCGGCCAGGCCCTGCTGTTCATCTGGATCAAGGGCTTCCTGCCGTCGTCCGGCAAGACGACCGGCAAGGCGCCCGCCGCGGCCCGCCCGCAGGCGCGGTCGCTGACCGGACTCCTCGGACCACGACCATGAGGACACCGCCGTTGAAGCTCCCGCAGGTCAAGCAGCCGCGGATCGTCGTCAATCTCGTCTTCTTCGCGCTGCTCGGCGCGCTCCTCGCGGTCTGGGCCGTCCGCAACATCATCACCGTCGACGCCCTGGAGCGGCCCTTCCCGGTGACCGCCGACTTCGCCTCCTCACCCGGCCTGCACAGCGACCTGGAGGTCACCCACCTCGGCGTCAAGGTCGGGCGCGTCGGCGGCGTGACACTGCGCAACGGCCACGTCGAGGTCCGCATCGAGATGGACCGCGGCGTCCACGTCCCGGCGGGCGCGGGCGCGCAGGTGCTCCGCAAGTCCGCGATCGGCGAGCCCTACATCGAACTGACCTCGCCGAAGACGCCGGGCGGGGGATACCTCAAGGCCGGCGACCACATCCCCCTCGCCCGGACGTCCGGCACCACCGACTACAAGCAGCTGTTCACCGGGCTCAGCGACACGCTCAAGGCCGTCGACCCGCGCGACGCGCGGACCCTGTTCCACGAGGCGGCGACCGGACTCCAGGGCCGCGGCACCGCGCTCCACGACATGATCGGCGACACCGACCGGCTCACCGCGACGCTCGCCGCCGAGGCCCCCACGCTCGACGCCCTCGCCACGCAGCTCACCCAGCTCACCGGCACCCTCACCCGGCACCGCTACCAGCTGGTCTCCGGCGTCAACGACCTCGCCGCGTTCACCGCGACGATGCGCCAGGCGCGCCAGGACCTCGACAGCGTCCTGGCGCAGGGGCCCGGCACCCTCGGCGACCTCGACGCGCTCCTGGAGTCCGCCCGGCCCGGCCTGGACTGCCTGCTGTCGGCGGCCGCCGTCCCGACCGCGCCGGTCTTCGACGCCGCCAACCAGGCCAAGATCAACCACGTCCTGCGGATGGTCCCGACGCTCCAGGCGCTGGTATCGGACGTCCGGGTCAAGGAAGGCAAGGGCAGCGCCCTGCGCACCACCGCGGTGATCACCGTGGCGGGCCCGCCGCAGGCCGCCGAGTACGCCACCCCGACGCCCAAGCCCAACGCGCCGGCCCTCGCCCTCTGCCCCGCGACCGCCGGGAAGGGCTCCGCGAAGTCCGGCGGTGAGCCGCGCTCCGGGAGCGGCCCGGTCGCGAAGGCTCCCGCGCGGGATCGGACGCCCGCCGCGCTCGCGACCCGTCCGGTCAGCGCGGACGGCGACCGCCGCTCCCCGCTGTCGCGCGCACTGCCCCTGCTGCCGCCCGCGCTCGCCGCTGTGGTGGTGCTGGCCGTCGCCGCCAACGTCGCCAGGACGCTCGTGCGCCGCCGATCCGGCGCCCGCCGATGAATGGAGGACCAGTGAAGACCGACACCACCGAGGACATCCGCTCGCCGTCCGCCGAAGAGACCGACACCGAAGGCACCGCTGCCGACGCCGAAGAGACCGACGCCGAAGAGACCGAAAGCGAAGAGACCGACGCCGAAGAGACCGGCAGCGAAGAGTCGAAGGCCGAAGAGACCGAGGCCGACGAGGCGGCCGCGCCCGAAGGCCGGGCGGGGCGGCGCGGGCGGATCGCCGGCCTGCTGACCGGGCAGGTCGCCGCCAGGCTCCTCGTCGTCGCGGTCCTGATCGCCTCGATCGTCACCGCCGGCCTGCAGTGGCACCGGGCGGACAAGGCCGACACCCGCGAGGACGTGCGGCGGCAGGTCGGCGACAGCGCGGGCAGGTTCGGGCAGGCGCTGCTCAGCTACGACCACACCCGGCTCCAGGCCGCCCGCAACAGGGTGCTGTCCCTGGCGTCGGACGACTTCGCCAAGACCTACGACCAGGCCTTCACCGGCGGGCTCGAAGGCATCATCACCAAGCTCAAGGCGGACGCGTCCGCCACCGTCCGCACTGTCTACATCGGCGACGTCGACGGGAGCAACGCCCGCGCCGTCGTCGTGATGGACAGCGAGGTGCACAGCACCGCCGGGACCCGCAGCGTCCTCGGCTCCTACCTCGACATGAAGCTCGCCCGCAGCCACGGGACCTGGAAGGTCACCGAGGTCACCTCGATCGGCGCGGCCAACGAGAGCATGACCGACCCCGACGGCAAGCAGCAGACGACCCCCACGCAGCCGGAGCCGTCGACGTCGCCCGGCGGGTGACGCGGCGCCGCCCTCGAACCATCCGACCAGCACGGAGGACGACATGAGCATTTACGAGTCGATCGGCGGCGAGGCGGCCCTGACCGCCGTGGTGGACGACCTCTACGACCGGATCCTCGCCGACGCCGCGCTGAACGCGTTCTTCACCGGCATGAACCTCGGCAAGGTGAAGGGCCGGCAGGTCGAGTTCTTCGCGCAGGCGCTCGGCGGCCCGGCGGTGTACGGGGGCCGGACGATGAAGGACGTCCATCGCGGGCTCGGGATCGAGCGCGACCATTTCGACCGGGTGGCCGGGCACCTGGTGGCGTCGCTCGCCGCGGCGGGCGTCCCGGAGGCGACCATCGCCGAGATCGCGGCCGTGGTGATGCCTTTGGCGGACGACATCGTGTCCGGCGAGAAGGCTCTGAAGACGGTCGCGCCGGAGTGACGGCCCGCGCGGCGGCTTAGCCCCGGCTCAGCCTCGGCCAGGGCCGCCGCTCTCCGCTAGCGGGATTCCTTGTACTGGGCTAGGAGGGCTTCGAGGCTGCTCACCATGAAGGTGTAGTACTCGTGCATCTGGCGGAGCCGTTCGCGCTGGCGTCCGGGCAGGCCGGTGCTGCGCGCGTGCGCGCTCTCGGCCAGTGCGAGCAGTTCGGCCGTCGCGTCCAGCTGGTGCTGGAGGCAGCCGGCCCAGGCGTCGTCGCGCCATTCGTAGACGTAGTGGCGGGAGCCGGGCTGCTTGAACCGCCGGACGGTCCCGTTCTCCACCAGCAGGCGCGTCATCTCCGACATCGAGCCCTTGCTGGCGTCCAGCGCCGCCTGCAACTCCGCCATGGTCATGGGGGCGTCGCCGAGCATCAGGACGGCCGCGGTGCGTCCGGCCATCGGGGGCCAGCCCATCGCGCGGCCGATGTGCCGGCCGAAGTCGTCGATCAGGGCGTTCGCGTCGCCGGTGGCATCGTCGCAGGCGAGGCTCGACACGGCCGGAGCTCCCATCGATCAGAAGAAAACGAAAGTTCACTCTTGACTGAACTTTCCTCAAGGAGGCAGTCTACCGCCCAGCAGCGGTCCGGACATCCGCGGATCCGCGCTCCCGCCGAACGCAGGAGGTTCGCCGTGAGGGACACGGGCTGGGACGTCATCGTCGTGGGGGCGGGGTCCGCCGGCGCGGCCCTCGCCGCACGCTCGGCCGAGCGCGGCAAGCGCGTCCTGCTCCTTGAGGCTGGGCCCGACTACAGGTCCGCGCAGATGCACGAGGCGTGGCGCTCGCCGAACCCGGCGCGCGCGCTGATGGACCCGGCCGCCGTCGCCGGGCTGGTCTGGGACGGCGTCAACGCGTCCCGGACGGACGCGCAGCCGCAGGCGCCCTACTGGCGCGGACGCGGCGCGGGCGGCAGCTCGTCGGTCAACGGGCAGATCGCGATCCGCCCGCCGATGGAGGACTTCGCGGACTGGGCCGCCGCCGGATGCGCCGGCTGGTCGCCCGAGGACGTCCTGCCGTACTTCGCGCGGCTGGAGGACGACGAGGAGTTCGGCGACGAGCCCTACCACGGGCGCGGCGGCCCGACCCCGATCTTCCGGATGCCGCGGGAGCGGTGGGGCGGCGTCGACGGCGCGCTTGCCGCGGCGGCGCGGGCCGCCGGGCACGCCTGGGCCCCGGACGTGAACGCGCCCGGTGCGGCCGGCGTCTCGCCGTACCCGATCAACTCGCGGGCCGGGCGCCGGGTCACCGTCAACGACGGCTACCTCGAACCGGCCCGGTCGCTGCCCGGGCTCACCGTCCGCGGTGACTCCCTGGTGGACCGCGTCGTGTTCGAGGGCGACCGGGCCGTCGGCGTCCGCGTCGTCACCGGCGGCACGGCCGTGACGGAGCACGCCGACGAGATCGTCCTCAGCGCCGGAGTGATCCACTCGCCCGCGATCCTGCTGCGGTCGGGCATCGGCCCGGCCGCGGACCTGCGCCGCCTCGGCGTCGAGGTGCGGGCCGACCTGCCCGTCGGCCGCGGCCTGCAGGACCATCCGATGATCGTCGTCGGGCTGCCGCTGACCGCGGAGGCCGCGGTCAAGACGGCCGACGACCGCCACACCAACGTCTGCGTCCGCTACAGCAGCGGCACCCCCGGGCTCGCCCACGACATGATGTTCGTGTCGCTGAACATGAACGTGCTGGCGATGGAGAGCGCCGACACACGGTTCCCGTCGGGCGGCTTCGGCGTGTGGCTGAACCAGACCCTTTCGCGCGGGGTGCTGACGCTGGCGTCCGCCGACCCGCAGGTACAGCCCGAGGTCCGGGAACGGATGCTGTCGGACGAGCGCGACCTGGCGCGCCTGCGCGACGGCGTCCGCGCCCTGGTCGAGCTGGCGCGCGGCTCCGAGGCCGCCGCCGTCGTGAACGGGTCGGTCGAGGCCGTCAACGGCCGGCTGTTCGCGGTCCTGGACGACGACGCGAAGCTCGGCGACCACCTGCTGGCCACCGCGGTCGACGCCCAGCACGGCACCAGCACCTGCCGGATGGGGTCGGAGGACGACGAGTCGGCGGTGGTGGATCCGGCGTGCCGCGTCCGCGGGTTCGCGGGGCTGCGCGTGGTGGACGCCTCGATCTTCCCGTCCGTCCCGCGGGCCAACACGAACCTGGCGTCGATCATGGCCGGCGAGCTCATGGCCGACCGCCTCGCCTGACCCCCGGACGCAGCAGAGCGGCAAGGAGCACCCCAGTGAAGACCCTGCAGAACCTGATCGGCGGACGCTCGGCCGCCACCCGCGGCGACGCGTTCCACGAGGTGGTCGACCCGGCGACCGGGGAGGCCGTCGCCCGCTGCCCCAGCGGCTCCCCGGAGGACGTCCGGCTGGCCGTGGACGCGGCCGCGCAGGCGCAGCCGGCCTGGGCGGCGCTGCCCGTCGCCGAGCGGGCGGCGCGGCTGACCCGGTGGGCGGACGCGGTCGCCGAGCACGCCACCGAGCTCGCGGAGATCGAGTGCGCCGAGATGGGCAAGCCCGTCGCGCTCGGCACGACCTTCATCGCCGGCGCGGCGCTCGCGTTCAAGGCCGCCGTGGCCGAGGCCCTCGACTACCCGTTCGAGGAGACGGTCGCCGGGCCGGGCGGCGGCACCACCGCGATCCTGCGCGAACCGGTCGGCGTCGCGGCGGTCATCGTCCCGTGGAACTTCCCGGTGCCGATGACGCTCGGCGCGCTCGGTCCGCTGCTCGCCGCCGGGAACACCGTCGTGGTCAAGCCGTCCGAGCGGTCCCCGATGTCGGCGGTGCGGCTGCTCGAGCTGGCCGGCCTGCCGCCCGGCGTGGTGAACCTCGTGCACGGCGACTCCCGGGCCGGCGTGCCGCTGGTCGCGGACGAGCGGGTCGGGCTCGTCCACTTCACCGGCTCCGTCGAGGCGGGCCGCCAGGTCGGCGCCGAGACCGGCGGACGGCTGAACCGCGCCATCCTCGAACTCGGCGGGAAGGACCCGGTGGTCGTCGACGCCGGCGTGGACCCGGCCGCCACCGCCGCGGCCGTCGCGTTCGGCGCGTTCGCCAACTCGGGCCAGATCTGCACGTCCATGGAGCGCATCTACGTGCACCGGGACATCGCCGACGCGTTCATCGACGCGCTCGTGGACGCCGCCGCGACCTACACCCTCGGTGACGGCCGCGACGAGACGACGGTGCTGGGCCCCCTCGTCGACCGGCGGCAGCGCGAGATCGTGGAACGGCACGTCGCCGACGCCGTCGAGCGCGGCGCGACCGTCCGCATCGGAGGGACGACGCCCGAGGGCAAGGGCTTCTTCTACCCCGCGACCGTGCTCACCGGCGTGGACGACTCCATGCTCGTGATGACCGAGGAGACCTTCGGCCCGCTCGCCCCGGTCGCGGTCGTCGACTCCTTCGAGGAGGGCCTGGCCAGGGCCGCCAGGACGCGGTTCGGCCTCGCCGCCACCGTCTACACCGACGACCCCGCGCACATGACAGCGGCGCGGTCCATCCCGGCCGGGGTCATCTGGGTGAACCAGTGGCAGGGCGGCGGTCCCGAGCGCCTGTACGAACCGGCGGGCGACAGCGGCATGGGCGCCACCGGGTCCAGGGCCGCCTACGACGCGGCCACCCGTCCCGTCTCGATCCACACCGCGCCCGTCGCGTGACGGCCGGCGCCGCGGCGAGGTCTTGTCAGGGGTAGGGCCTACGGTTCGGCGGCATGGACGAAGGGATCTTGGTCATTCCGCCGGCGTGGCGGCGCCGGGTGCATCCGCGGCGGGGCGGGACGCCCGGTACGGCGCTGAGGCTCGACCCCGCGGCGGGCGAGGAGCTGCGCGAGAAGATCCGGGCGCAGGCGGGCGACGTCGACGAGACGCTCGGGAACCCGAAGAGCGATCCCGGGCTGGTCGCGGCGGCGCGGCGCTACCTGGACGGGGAGGACGACCCGCTCGGCGCCGCGGTGGCCGGGCAGATCGCCGTCCGCCACGAGGACTGGCGGCACGAACCGCACACGCGGCTCGTGGACGCCTGGTGCGCCGAGCGCGGCGCCGCGTTCGCCGCTGCGGCCGTCGCGGGCATCAGCCGCGCCGAGCCCGCGTGGCAGTGGATCGAGCAGGGCGTCAGGAGCGAGGCGTGGGTCCGGCTGCGGGACCCCGTGGCGCGGTACGGCCACTGGTGGGGGACGCGGGGCGCCCTGCGGCGGATGCGCGCCGTCCTCGCGGTGGCGGATGACGCCGAGTACGAGCGGGCGGTGGAGCGGCTGGGGGAGTGCCGCGAGAACGTGCTGCTGCGGCTCGTGACCGCCTACCTCGTGCCGACCCGCCAGGACTGGGTGGACGAGGTGCTCGCGGAGTTCGGCGGATCGGGGGACTACCGGTACTCCTGGATGCTGTGGTGCTCCATCGGGTCCGCCGCGCAGCTGCCGTTGCTCGGCGCGCTGGACTGGCACGCGACGAACGCCGACCTCCTGACCACCGCCGTGGACGGCGTGGGCGCCGCGCTCGCGCCGCTCCTGGCCGAGGCCCACGACTCCGCTCACAACGCCAAGGCCCGCAAGAACACGGCCGAGACACTGGCGATCCTGCCGACCGACGAGGCGTTCCAAGCGCTCCTGGACCGCGCCGGCAAGGAACGCGTCAGGCCCGCGCTGGCGGCGGCGATGAAGCGGTTCCCCGAGCGGGCGGCACGGCTGCTCAAGGACGCGGCGGCCGCGACCGGCAAGGCCGCCGCCGTCGCGACCGAACTGCTGGACGAGCACCTGACGGCCCACCCCGGCCTGGCCGGCGGGAAGACGGCGGCGTCGCTGATCCCCGACGCGGCGGCGCGCGAGGTCCCCGCGTCGCTGGCGAACCCGCCGTGGAAGCGCCGGCGCCGCGAACGCGAGGCCGTGGTGGTCGACGGGCTCGTCCCGCCGGACGGTGCCGCCGTGCGATGGGAGCCGGGCGAGCGGGAGGCGTGGTCCGCGGCGACGCACTGGTGGAGCCGGGACGCATGGGCCGCCAGGATCGCCGACTACCGGGCCGGGCGCCTCGCCCACTGGGAGATCCAGACCATGTTCACCGAAGGGCCCGAGGACCTGGTGCGGCCCCTGTTCGCCGAGTGGGCGGCCGGCGAGCCGCCGGTCGGGTGGGGGTTGAAGGCCATCGCCGCCCGCTACGAGCTCGCCGCCGTCCCGCTGCTGGTCAGGGCGGTCGCCGGACGGCCCGCGCCGGACGGGGACGTCCTGCTGCCGTTCCTCACCCCGGAGATCGCCGGGCTCATGGCGGACTGGGCGCTGCGGCTGAAGTCCGGGCGTCCCATCGCGCACGCATGGCTCGCGCGGCACGGGCTCGCCGCCGCGCGGCAGCTGATCCCGGCCGCCCTGGGCCCGGTCGGGCAGGGGCGCCAGGCCGCCGAGTCGGCGCTCCTGCACATCGCCGGGAACGAGGGCGGCGAGGCACTCGTCGAGGCTGCGCGCGCCTTCGGGAACGAGGCCGCCGCCGGGATCGCCGGCCTGCTGACCGCCGGCCCGCTGGAGCTGGCTTCGGTCCGGGCGCCGAAGATCGGTGACTGGGCCGACCCGGCGCTGCTGCCGCAGGTCCTGATGGACGGCCGGGACCGGGCGCTGCCCCGGGCCGCGACCCGCGACCTGCTGCGGACGCTCGCGCTCGAACGGCCCGGCGGTGGCCGCCCCGACCTGGCCGACGTCGTCCGGGCCTGCGACCCGGAGTCGCTCGCCGCGTTCTCCTGGGCGGTGTTCGAGCGGTGGGAGGCGGCCGGGCATCCCGCCAGGGACGGCTGGGCGCTCACCCAGCTCGGCCTCATCGGCGCCGACGAGGCCGCCCGCCGCCTCGCCCCGCTGATCCGCGCGTGGCCCGGCCAGAGCCGCCACCGCAACGCCGCCGCCGGGCTCGACGTCCTCGCCGAGATCGGCACCGACGTCGCGCTCATGCATCTGCACGGCATCTCTCAGAAGCAGCGGTTCAAAGCGCTCCGGGACCGGGCACGGGAGAAGATCGACCAGATCGCCGGCGCGCTGGGCCTCAGCCAGGAGGAGCTCGAAGACCGCCTCGTCCCGGACTTCGGGCTCGACGCCGGCGGCGGCCTCGTCCTCGACTACGGCCCGCGCCGCTTCACCGTCGGCTTCGACGAGCAGCTGAGACCGTTCGTCCTGGACGAGTCCGGCCGGCCGCGCAAGGCCCTGCCCAAACCCGCGGCCAAGGACGACCCTCGGCTGGCGCCCGCCGCGTACGCGCGGTTCGCGGCGCTGCGCAAGGACGTCCGCGCGGTGGCGGCCGGGCAGGTGCGGCGGCTGGAGGACGCGATGGTCGCCCGCCGGTCCTGGTCCCGCGCCGACTTCGAGCGGCTCCTGGTCCGCCACCCGCTGCTCGGCCACCTCGCCCGCCGCCTGGTCTGGCTCACCGGCGACGGGACGGCCTTCCGGGTCGCCGAGGACGGCACCTACGCCGACTCCGCCGACGACGCCCGCACCCTCCCGGACGCCGCGCGGGTCCGCGTCGCGCACCGTCTCGACCTGAGCGCGGACGACCTCGCCGCCTGGGGTGAGGTGTTCGCCGACTACGAGATCGCCCAGCCGTTCCGGCAACTCGACCGGCCCGTCCACACCCTCACCCGCGAGGAACGGGAGACCGGGCGGCTCGCCCGGTTCGAAGGGGTGAAAGTCCCGGTCGGGACCCTCCTCGGCCTCGAACGGCGCGGATGGGAGCACGAGGTTCCGGCGGACGCCGGGATCGTCGACGGGATGACGCGCCGGCTTCCCGGCGGCGCCACCGTCGCGCTCGGCTTCGAGCCCGCGGTCGCGATCGGCCACCGCGACCCCGCCGAGATCGTCACCATCGGCGGCGTCCAGGTGTCCGGCGACCTCGACGCGATCACCGCCTCCGAACTGCTCGCCCAGCTCACCGCGGCGACAGGCGGCTGACTCCGGTTCCGCGCCGGCGGCCCTGCCGGCGCGCCGGCCTCGTCGCCGCGCCGGTCTCGTCAGCGCGCCGGCGGTCTCGTCAGCGCGCCGGCCAGGCCACGTCGTCGATCGCGAGCCACGGCGCGGCGGCCACGGCCGCCGGGGTCAGCCCGCTGAACGTCCTGACCTCCCGGTTCAGGTGGGACTGGTCGACGTAGCCGCTCCGCGCGGCGACGTCGGCGGCCGGATGCCCCGCCGCGAGCAGGTGGGCGGCATGGTCGAAGCGCACCAGCTGCGCGGCGCGCTTCGGGGTGGTGCCGAGCTGGGCCCGGAACCGCGACCACAGGCGCTTGCGGGTCCAGCCGACCTCGTCCGCCAGGCCGTCGACCCGCACCCGGCCCCGTCCGGCGAACGCCCGCCGCCACACGTGCGCCACCTCCGGGTCGACGCGCCGCCCGGCGTCCGGCCGCCGGCGGAGCAGGAGGCCGGCCGCGATGGCGAACCGCTCGTCCCACGACGCGGCGGCGCGCAGCCTGTCCTCGGCCCGCGCGGCGTCCCGGCCCCAGACGTCTTCGAGGGGCACCACCGTCCCCGTGAGCTCGGCCGCTTCGCCGAGGACCGCGGCCGCGGCGACCGGCCCCAGCCGGATCTGGAGGCACGCGCCCACCCGGCCGCCCGTCCGGACGTCGCCGGGGAGGAGCCCGGCGACGAAGCTCCCGCGCCGCCGCCGGCCGTGGGCGCTGTACGCGAGGCCGTCCGTCTCGCTCAGGTCGATGAACAGGGTGACGGACGGGTGCGCGACCATGGCGATGTCGGCGACCGCGGGGACGCGCTGCCGGAACCCGGCCATGCTGATCCCGGGCAGGCGGTCCGCCGGGCGCGGCACGGCGATGTCCACCCGCGCCCAGTCCGGCGGCGGCCCCGTTTCGAGCATGTGACCAGTCTAGGTTTCCGGGTTCACCGGCCGAGCGGCCCGCGGTTCGCCGCCGTGAAGTCCAGGAGCAGCTCGGTGGTCGCGTCGGGCGCTTCAAGGACGGGCAGGTGCCCGACGCCCGGCAGAATTTCGACCCGCGCGTTCGGCACCGCGTCGTACTGGCGGGCCGACGCCGGGTCCCAGCGGCGGTCGCCGTCCCCGAAGATCACCAGCACGGGCGCGTCGAGGTCGGCGAGGCGTTCGGGCACGGTCCGCTCGGCGATGTACGCGGAGTTGCGCCGCAGCACCGTCCTCATCGTGCGGTAGGAGATGGTCTGGACGCCGGCGACGAGTTCGTCCGGGATGTCCACCGGGCCGGCGGCGGTCGCGCCGATCCCGCGCCGGATCATCGTGGCCGAACGCCTCCGCCACAGCAGCGCGCCGAGCGGCGGCGCCAGCAGGATCCGGATCGCGAACGGCTGCGGCAGGACCGCGCCGGGGCTCGGGCCGCTGCTGATCAGCACGAGCGGGCCCGCGAGGTCGGGACGCCGCTCGGCGAGCGCGGTCGCGACGTAGCCGCCGCTGGAGTGCCCGGCCACGGCGACGCGGCGGAGGCCGAGCCCGTCCAGCAGCGCGGCGACACGGTCCGCCTGGTCGGGGACGTCGTACGAGGGCGCGGGCGGCGACTGGCCGCAGCCGGGCAGGTCGACCCGGATGACGTGATGATGGCCGGCGAGCGCCGGGACCATCGGGTTCCAGGTGCCGCCCGAGGCCCCCGATCCGTGGATGAGCAGCAGCGGCGGCGCCTGCCGCGGCCCGTGGTGGACCACGTGCATCCCGCACGAGAGGTGACCGTCATGCTCGCTCATGGGGACACCGTGCACGGGCGCGGGGCCGCCTGTATTGGACGAATGTTCCCGCGAGCACGGGAACCGGCGGGACGCGGGCGGGAGGACGAACCGGCGCGGCGCGGCGTAGGCTGTGCGCCGCCGCGGCGACGCGGGTCCGGGTGGCGAGCAGCGGGAGGGTGACGGGGCCGATGCCCGCGACGGTCACGTTGGAGGTCACCGCCGGCGCGCTGCGCGGCCGCGCGTTCGTCTTCGACGAGCGCACCACCTGCGTCATCGGCCGGTCCCCGGACTGCTCGCCGCGCGTCCCCGACGACCGCGAGCACCGCACGATCTCCCGGCACCACTGCCTGCTCGACATCAACCCGCCCGACCTGCGCGTCCGCGACTTCGGCAGCCTGAACGGCACCTACGTCAACGGGGAGAAGATCGGCCAGCGGGACAAGGGCCTCACGCCCGAGGAGGCGAAGGCGCTGTCCTATCCGGAGCGGGACCTGGCCGACGGGGACACGATCACGCTCGGCGAGACGGTGTTCCGGGTGCGGATCGAGGTCCCGCCGTCCTGCGGGTCCTGCGGCGCCGAGCTGCCGGACGGCGCCGACGCGGGCGTCCCGTGCGCGGACTGCCGCCGCGCCGCGCCGGCGCGTCCTGCACGGAGCCCGGTGCCGCTCGACGGGTTCACGGTGCTGGAGGAGCTGGGACGCGGCGGGATGGGCGCGGTCTACCTGGCGCGCGACGAGCGCACCGGCGACCAGGTCGCGCTGAAGGTGATGCTGCCCAAGGCGGCGGCCGGCCGGACGGCGCGCGAGCGGTTCCTGCGCGAGGCCGAGGTCACCCGCGGCCTCCGGCATCCGAACATCGCGTCGCTGCACGAGATCGGCGTTGACGGCGACGGGTTCTTCTTCACCATGGAGTACTGCTCCGGCGGCAGCCTGGACCGGCTGGCGGCCCGGCACGGCGGCGTCCTGCCGGTGGACGAGGCGGTCCCGCTGATGCTGGAGGTGCTGGACGGCCTGGGGCACGCGCACGGCGAGGGCATCGTCCACCGCGACCTCAGCCCGCACAACATCCTGCTGGCGGGCGACGGCACCGCGAAGGTCAGCGACTTCGGCCTGGCGAAGGCGTTCGACCAAGCCGGGCTCAGCGGCCTCACCCGCACCGGGGCCGCCGCCGGCAAGCCGATGTTCATGCCCCGCCAGCAGGTGATCAACTTCAAGTACGCCCGGCCCGAGGTCGACCTGTGGGCGGCCGGGGCCTGCCTGTACTGGCTGCTCACCGGCCGGTACCCGCGCGACTTCCCGCGCGGGCGCGACCCCTGGCAGATCGTCCTGCAGGACCGTCCCGTCCCGCTGCGGAAGCGCGACCCGGCCCTGCCCCGGGCGCTGGCGGACGTGGTGGACGAGGCCGTCCAGGATCGGCCCGCCCTCGCGTTCACCGACGCCGCCGACCTGCGCCGCGCCCTCACCGACGCCCTCTGACGCCCCTGCCTTCCCTAGGAGATGCGGCTGCGGATGAGACGGGGCCAGGCCGAGGGGCGGCGCAGTCCGGTGAGCAGGAGCGGCAGCGGGTCGGAGAAGGACCTGCGCGTCCGGATGGCGCCGTCGGCGAGGGTGAACCGGTCGCAGACGTCGAACTCGGCCGGCTTGCGGCCGAGCGTCACCGTGCAGGTGGACTCGATGTAGACGGTGTCCCCCTGGACGGCGCTGCCGACGACCCTGAGCGACGCGTCGGGGAACAGGGCGAACAGCTTGCGGAACATGTCCTCGATGGCGGCGATGCCGCGGGCGTCGGGGAACATGGGCTGGACGAACGTCGCGTCCGGCGCGATGACCGGGCGGAAGTGGTCGAGGAACGCGTCGGGCTTGGGCAGCGCCCAGCCGGCGGCGAACACGGCGGGGAGCTCGCCGGGGGTCATCGGACGCCCTGCCCGGCCAGGAAGCCGCCGAGGAGTTCGGCGAGCCGTGCGGGCTGGTCGTGCGGCACGAAGGTCCCCGACCCGCCGACCACTTCGAGGCGTCCGCGGGGGAAGGCGTCGGCCAGCCGCCGGCCGAGCGCCACGGGGAACAGCCGGTCGTGCTCGGCCGAGACGACCAGGACCGGCCGGTCGTAGCTGGCGAAGGTGCGGGCGGCGGCGAGGGTCTGCGCGTTGGACGACCCCGTCATCAGCTTGGTGATGTCGCGGCGGACGCCGGGGTCGGCGGCGAGCGGCGCGGTCCAGTGCGAGACCGAGCCGGGGCGGTGCTCCATGACGGCGCCGAACCCGAGCCGGGACCGGGCGATGGCCGGGACGCTCATCGCGGCGGCCATCGACCGCACCACGCCGGGGACCGCGGCCAGGCGGAACAGCCACCGGTAGATCCCGGGCGGGAAGACCTCGAAGGCGTCGCAGGCCACCAGTGCCAGCGCGGCGACGCGGTCCGGGTGCGCGGCCGTGACCAGCTGCGCGACGACGCCGCCGCTGTCGTTGCCGGCGAGGACGGCGCTGCTCTCGCCCAGCAGGTCCAGGACCTCGACGACCAGGTCGGCGAGGCCGGGCGGGGACAGGTCGGCGTCGGGCCGCATCGGCGCGCGGTGCGCGCCGAACGGCCAGTCGACGGTGATGCACCGGTGCCGTCCGGCGAGCTCGGCGACCACGGGGGACCAGACGTCCGGCCCGGCGAGGAAGCCCTGCAGGAAGAGCACGGCGGGCCCGGTCCCGGTGCCCGTCCGCCAGTAGCGCAGCGGGCCCCGTGACGTCTCCAGCACGTTCTGACCTTCAGTCGAGAACTGACTCATAGTCAGTAACTGTAGCCTGGTCGGCATGACCGTCAAGGGCCGGAGGGCCGAATACAGGGAACTGACCCGGACCGCGGTGCTCGACGCGGCCGCGGCGCTCTTCGCCGCGCAGGGGTTCACCGCGACCACCATCGACGACGTCGCCGGCGCCGCCCGCGTGAGCAAGGGCACGGTCTACTACCACTTCACCGACAAGGCCCACCTGTTCGAGGCCGTGTTCCGCGACCGCCAGCGGCACCTCGTCGAGGCCGTCGCCGCCGCGGCCCTGCGGCATGACCGGCCCTGGCCCCGCCTCACCGCCGCCCTGGACGCCTACCTCGACGGGACCGTCACCGACGCCGCGCACCGCGCGCTGCTCCAGCAGGCCCCCACCGCCCTGGGCGCCGAGCGCTGCCGCGAGCTGGACGAGCAGCTGGGGCTGCCCGCGGTCCAGGCGCTCATGGACGACCTGGCGGCCGCCGGAGAGCTGACGGTGGAGCCCGGCCCGATGCTGACGCGCCTGCTGTTCAGCGCGCTGTGCGAGGCGGCCATGACCGCCGGCGCCGCCCCCGACCCGGACGAGGCCCGCCGCGCCGCGGCCGACGCCCTCCGCGCGATCATGACCGGCCTGCGCCGGGAGCCGCCCGCCGCCCACCACGAGTGACGTCAAGGGCCGGTCGGTCACCGCTTCGGGATTGGTCAAGGAAGGCGCGTTCGCGGGTCGGACCCGGCGCCCGAGGGCAGGGTCCGTGTCACCGACGACCGATCCGCCGGAGCGACGCACCACGACCCGGGGGCATGCATGGAGGCGGTTGCCAGCCACCGGCAGGAGAGGACCCTGCTCCTGTTGCTGGAGGAGATGCACTTCGTGTCGCCGGACCGGCTGCCGTCGCTGTTCAACGCCCACGCGGCCGATCTGGGCGTCCGGGCGATCACCATCTACCTGGCCGACCTCCGCCAGAACACCCTGGTCTCCCTGCCGGAGGGGCCCGACCAGCCGTCCCTGCGGCTGGGCGTGGACGACACCGAGGCCGGCCGCACCTACCGCACCGGCCAGCTGCAGGCCGCCGAGCACCGCGCCGGCGGCCTCCAGCTGTGGCTGCCGATGAACGACGGGATGGACCGCATCGGCGTCCTGGAGGTGCGGACCGACACGCTCGACCAGGCCACGATGCAGGTCTGCCGGACCCTGGCCTCGCTGCTGGCCCTGGCCGTGATCGGGAAGGGCGGCCACAGCGACGCCTACTCGCGGCTGCAGCGCAGCGCGCCGCTGAAGCTCGAGGCGGAGATGGCGTGGGCGTACATGCCGCCCCGCACGATGGGGACCGACCAGGTCACCTCCAGCGCGGTCCTCGAGCCCGCCTACGACCTCGGCGGCGACGCGTTCGACCACTCGCTGATCGACGGGGAGCTGCACATCACCGTCCTGGACTCCATGGGCCACGACCTGCTGTCGGGGCTGACCTCCACGGTCGCCATGGCCAGCTGCCGGAACGTGCGCCGCAGCAGCAGCGGGTCGCTGCAGGAGATCGTCACGACCGTCGACCAGAACCTCGCCGCCTGGTTCCCCGACCGGTTCCTCACCGGCGTCTTCGCCCATCTGAACCTGTCCAGCGGCACGCTGACCTGGATCAACTGCGGCCACCCGACGCCGCTGCTGCTGCGCGACCAGAACCTCGTGCCGAACGCGCTGGACCGCGAACCGCAGCTGCCGCTCGGCCCGGCCCACCAGCTGACCGGCGACCCCGGCGAGCACACCTGGCGGGTCGACGCCGTCCAGCTCCAGCCCGGTGACCGGGTCCTGCTCTACACCGACGGCGTCACCGAGGCCGAGGCGCCCGACGGCACGCGCTTCGGCCAGGAGCGCTTCGCCGACTTCATCATCCGCGCCATCGCCGCCGGCGAGCCCGCCCCCGAGGCCCTGCGCCGCCTGGTCAACAACATCCTCGCCTACCAGGACGGCCACCTCTCCGACGACGCCACCATCCTGGTGTTCGAATGGCACCCCACCCGGACCTGAGTCTCCCGGCTCGCCCGATGAACGGGCGGCGAAGAACGTCACCGGAACGGAAGGGAAGCCCGGCATGAAGATCGTGGTCATCGGCGGCACCGGCCTGATCGGCTCGAAGGTCGTGACGAAGCTCGGCGAGCAGGGGCATGAGGCGGTGCCGGCCTCCCCGAACACGGGCGTGAACACGCTCACCGGCGAGGGGCTCGACGAGGCGCTGGCGGGCGCGGACGTGGTGGTCGACGTGTCGAACTCCCCGTCCTTCGAGGACGCGGCGGTGCTCGACTTCTTCCGGACCTCGACCGGCAACCTGCTCGCGGCGGAGCGGAAGGCCGGGGTGGGGCACCACGTCGCGCTGTCGGTGGTGGGCACCGAGGAGCGGCCCGACGTCGGCTACTTCCGTGCGAAGCTCGCCCAGGAGAAGCTGATCGAGGAATCGGGCATCCCGTTCTCGCTCGTGCACGCCACGCAGTTCTTCGAGTTCGCCCACCAGATCGCCGACGCCGCCACCGACGGCGGCACGGTCCGGATGGCGCCAGTGCTGTTCCAGCCGATCGCGGGGGAGGAGGTCGCCCAGGCGGTCGCGAAGGCCGCGGTGGGAGCGCCGCTGAACGGGCGGGCCGAGATCGCCGGCCCCGAGCGCTTCCGGATGGACGCGTTCTTCCGCGAGGCCCTGGCCGCGTGGGGCGACCCGCGCGAGGTCGTCACCGATCAGAACGCGCAGTACTACGGCAGCGTCATGCGCGAGCCGGACCTCGTGCCGGCCGACGGCGCGACCCTCGGCGAGGTCAGATACACCGACTGGCTCGCGGCCAATCCCGCCGAGTAGCGCCGCGTTCTCGGGGCGATGAGTTTCGGATGCACCGCAAGTCGGTACGGGCATGAAGACCCACACCCTCGTGACCCCCGAGGCCGACCTCGTCTACGACGTCCGGGGGCCGCTGCCGCCCTCGGACGGCCGCCCGCCGCTGGTCATGATCGGCCAGCCCATGGACGCCGGCGGGTTCGCCGACCTGGCGTCCCACCTCACCGAGCGCACGGTGGTCACCTACGACCCGCGCGGTCTGGGCCGCAGCACCCGCAAGGACGGCAGGACCGATCACGACCCGGAGACCCAGGCCGCGGACGTGCACGCGCTCATCAAGGCGCTGGGCGCGGGCCCCGTCGAGATGTTCGCCAGCAGCGGCGGCGCGGTGACCGCGCTCGCCCTCGTCGCCGCCCACCCCGACGACGTGGCCACGCTGGTGGCGCACGAGCCGCCGCTCCTCCCGTTGCTGCCCGACGCGGCTGCCGCCGAGCGCGCGCGGACCGCCATCCGGGACGTCTACGAGGCCAAGGGAGCGGGTGCGGGCATGGCGGCCTTCATCGCGATGACCTCCTGGCAGGGCGAGTTCACCGACGGCTACTTCGCCGCGCCCGCGCCCGACCCCGCGCAGTTCGGGCTGCCGGCGGAGGACGACGGCTCCCGCGGCGACCCCCTCCTCTCGGACGTGTCGTGGGCGGTCAGCGGCTACCGGCCCGACATCGAGGCGCTGACCGCCGCGCCGACGCGGATCGTGATCGCGGTGGGGGAGGAGTCGCGGGGCACCGTCACCGCGCGCACCTCGGAGGCGGCGGCCGACCTGCTCGGGCAGCGGGCAACGGTGTTCCCGAGCCACCATGGCGGCTTCGTGGGCGGTCAGCACGGCTTCGCCGGGCAGCCGGAGGCCTTCGCGCGCAGGCTCCGCGACGTCCTCGCCGGCGCCGCCTGACGAACCGGCGCCGTCCGGCGGGACGGTCCGCCGGCGGCTCGCCGCGGAGGTTGCCGGTCCTCCACGGCAGTGCGATCATCCGCCGATGACCGACGGCGGCGGGATCCAGGGGATCGGCGCGAGGGCGCTGCGGCACGTCTACTGGATCGGCGGCGGGTCGGGCGCGGGGAAGTCGACCATCGCCCGCCGCCTCGCGGAGCGGCACGGTTTCCGGTTGTACGCGACCGACGCCGTCATGGGGGACCACACGGCCCGGACCACGCCCGGCGACAGCCCGTTCCTGAGCGAGTTCAAGGCCATGGACATGGACGAGCGGTGGGTGAACCGGACGCCGGAGACCATGCTCGAGACGTTCCACTGGTTCCGCGGCGAGGCCTTCGAGCTGATCGTCGAGGATCTGCTGCGCCTGCCGGAGGAGCCGTGCGTGATCGTCGAGGGTTTCCGGCTGCTGCCGCACCTGGTCGCGCCGCTCCTCGACGTCCCCGGGCGGGCCGTCTGGCTCCTCCCGACGCCCGAGTTCCGCCGGGCCGCGCTCGACAGCAGGGGCTCGACGTGGGACATCGCCCGCCGGACCGGCGATCCGGAGCGGGCGCTGCGCAACCTCCTCGAACGCGACCGGATGTTCACCGAGCGCCTCCGGGAGGAGACGAGGTCTCTGGGCCTGTGCGGCATCGAGGTCGACGTCGGCATGACCGAGGACGAGCTGGCGGGCCGGGTGTCGGCGGCGCTCGGCCTGTGAGCGCGGGCCCGGCCCGCCTGGACCGCCGGGCTCATGCGGCGGGGACCGTCCCTTCGCGCGGAAAGAACGGGATCTCCAGATGGACGTGGTCGGCGGCGGCGAGGATCTCCGCGCCGTCGTCGACCGGCGGGTGGATGTGGTCGTTGATCCACTTCTTGACCGCCGCGCCCTCGGCGCCCGCGGCCATCACCGTCCGCTCCCAGCCCCGGGTGAAGACCGCGCCGGCGCCGCCGAGGTCGAGGCAGGTGACGTACGGGCCGGGCGTGAAGTCGCGCAGCGGCGCGCCGAGCAGGTCGGCGGCCGCGTTGTAACCGGCGACCTTGCCGAGCGGGACCGCGTGCTGGCACGCCTGCATGACCGTGTGCCCGGCGTCGAACGGCGCCGCGGCGGTGTCGCCGGCGGCGAACACCTCGGGAAGGGCGCGCAGCCGCCGGTCCACCGGCACCCGCCCGAGCGGGTCGAGGTCGCCGGAGATCTGCCGGGTGAGACCGCTGGCCCGGAGGCCGACCGACCAGACGACGGCGTCCGCCTCGACCTCGGTCCCGTCGGAGAGGACGGCGCGTCCCTCGCCGACCTGCGTGACCGTCGTGCCGAGGCGGCGTTCGATGCCGAGGTCGTCCAGCGCCGCCTCGATCACCGGACGCGGGCCGGGGCCGAGCTGGTCCCCGACCGCCGGCGCCCGGTCCACCAGCAGCACCCGGCCCCGGGCCGCGAGGGCGGTCGCGGCCTCCAGCCCGACGAACCCGGCGCCGACCACCACGGCGGCGTAGTCCTCGCGGCCGCGCAGGTGATCGGTGAGGCGCCGGGCACCGTCCAGCGTGTCGATGTCGAAGAGCCTCTCGGCGCCCGGCAGGCCGTGCGGCCGGACGAGGGCGCTGCCCGCCGCCAGAACGAGACGGTCGTAGCCGATCTCGCGGCCGCCGGCCACGACCACGCGGCGGCCAGTGTCGATCGTGCTCACCGAGGCCAGAACGTGCTCGACACCGATCGGGCCGAGGACCCTGCGAAGCTCGACCTTCGCCAGGTCCGGCTCGGGTTCGTACAGGCGCGGCCGGAGCACCAGATGCTCGTTCGGCGCGATGAGCGTGACGCGCAGGCCCGCGTCCGCGCCCGCCCGTTCGCGCGCCAGGGCCGCTCCCGCCGCGCTCCACACGCCGGCGAACCCGCCCCCGATGATCACAACGTGCGCCATCGTCCGTCCTCTCGCTCTCGCCCCCGGTGGGATCCGGGGGAGTCGCGAGGGAGACAAGACGGCCGGGTCAGGTGTGACCGGCGCGGGCGAGCTTCTCCGGATTGGCCAGCCTCCGGAACGCGGTGATCCGCCCGCCGGCGACCTCGACGGTGTCGAGCCAGACCAGCGCGCCGCCCTGGTAGGTCGCCAGAGCCGGGTGCCCGTTGGCCTCGACGATCCGGACCGCGTCCGGCCGCCGCATCTCGAGCTGCCTGACCGCGAGCAGGGCGATCCGCTCCGCGCCGTGGACCGGCCTGCGCGCGGCGGTCGCCTTGCCGCCGCCGTCCGCGACGTAGACGGCCTCGGGGTGCAGCACCTTGACGAGCCCGGCCATGTCGCCCGCCTCGGCCGCCGCCTTGAACGCGCGGAGCACCCGCTCGGTCTCGGCCTTGGACGCGCGGGGCCGCTCCCGGACGGCGGCGACCCGCGCCCGCGCCCGGGAGGCGAGCTTCCGGGACGCGGCGGGCGTGCCGCCGAGCACCTCGGCGATCCGCGCGAACGGGAAGTCGAACACGTCGTGCAGCACCAGCGCGACGCGTTCGGCCGGGGTGAGCGTCTCCATGACGACCAGCATCGCGGTGCTCACCGACTCGTCCATGAGCACCCGCGCGGCGGTGTCTGGCCCGGTCAGCAGCGGTTCCGGCAGCCACGGCCCGACGTAGGACTCGCGCCGGACGCGCGCCGACTTCAGCACGTTGTAGGACGTCCGGGCGGCGACGGTGACCAGCCAGGCCCGCAGGTCCCGCACGCCGGACAGGTCCGCGGCGGCGGCGCGCAGCCAGACCTCCTGCGTCACGTCCTCGGCCTCGGCGACGCTGCCGAGGATCCGGTAGGCCGCCCCGAACACCGCCGGACGGTGCGCCTCCCAGCCGTCCCCCGCCATCGTGCCGGTCGGTTCCACCTCGGCCCCCGCTGCCGCTCACATCGCTGATCGGCGTCCGATCCTAGACAACGCGCGACCCGGCCTCCGTGCGCGCCCGGCGGGAACCGTCCGAGTCCAGGAACGGCATCAGGACGGAGAGGAGCTCCTCGGGCCGGTCGAGCGGGATGATGTGGCCGCAGTCCTCGATGAGGTGACCGGTCAGGTCGTCGGAGAGCGGCCGCAGTTGCCGCTCCAGCGCGTCGCCGACGGGCCGCGCGCCGATCGCGAGCGTCGGCATGGTGAGCCGCGACGAGGCGGCGGCGTCCTGGAATTGCCGGGCGCTGGCGGGGGCGGCGCGATAGTGGGCGAACGCACCGCGCAGGGCGTCGCTTCCGGTGTAGGCGCGGACGAAGTCGTCGTGGATGTCGCGCGGAACTCCGCGGCCGCGCGTCCCGGCCGCCAGGAACCAGCCGATGTACTCGGCCTCGTGCCCGGCCAGGACGGTTTCGGCCAGGTCGGGGACGCTGTGGAACCCGAACCACCACGGCGGGCCGTCCGCGAAGAAGTCCTCGGTGCCGGGCAGCGGACCCAGCGTCCCCTCCATCAGCACGAGCCGCCGCACCCGGTGCGGGCGGCGCATGGCGAGCATGAAGGCGGGCGGCACGCCCGCGTCGATGGCGACCACCGTCGCGGACTCCTCCCCGAGGGCGTCGAGGATCCCCTCGGCGTCGGCGGCGAGCCCCGCGGCGTCGTACCCGCCGGCCGCACGGGTGGTCCCGCCGAGTCCCCGCAGGTCGGGCGCGATGACCCGGTGACGCCGGACCAGCTCGGGGACGACCTCCGTCCACACCCGCCAGGTGTGCGGGAAGCCGTGGAGCAGCAGGACGGCCGGTCCGTGCCCGCCGACGGCCACGTTGGCCTCGATGCCGTTGGCGGCCACCCGCCTCGGCGAGACGCCCGGGACGGACCCGCCGGAAGCTGACAAGGACGGCATGGCGCCTCACCTTCGTGGTTACCATTGGTTACCAGGGGAGCCTAAGTGACTCCCGTCCGGGCTGCCAGACGGCACTTCTACGACAGGTGGTGAGCCGCAGGTGACCTCCTCACCGGCCGGTACCGCGAAGGGGACGCGCGGGGACCTGTTCGACCCCGCGTGCCCGACGCGCCGGCTCCTCGACCGCATCGGCACCAAGTGGACGTCCATGGCGGTCAAGGTCCTCGCCGAGGCCGCGCCCGGCGAGCTGCGGTTCGCCGAGCTGCGGCGGCGGATGCCCGGCGTCTCCCAGAAGATGCTGTCGGCGACCCTGCAGAGCCTCGCCCGTGACGGGCTCGTCGCCCGCCGCGTGGAGCCGACCGTGCCGCCCCGCGTCCACTACCGGCTCACCGAGCTGGGCCTTTCCCTCGAAGGCGCGCTCGCGGTCGTGCGCGCGTGGGCGGAGGAGCACATGGCCGAGGTCGACCAAGCCAACGCCGCGCACTCCCCGGCGCCCTAGCTTCCGGGGGATGTGCGGATCTGAGATTGTTTGATCCATGTATCCCGGTTCTGCGCTTGGTGAGTTCCTCCGGTCCCGCCGCGCCCGGCTCCGGCCGGAGGACGTGGGGCTGAGCCCCGGGGTGCGGCACCGGCGCGTGGCCGGGCTGCGCAGGGAGGAGCTGGCGCCGCTCGCCGGGGTCAGCGTGGGGTACTACACGCGGCTGGAGCAGGGGCAGAGCCCGAACGTCTCGGACGAGGTGCTCGACTCCATCGCCCGCGTCCTGCGGCTGGACGACGACGAGCTGGACCACCTGCACCGGCTCGCCCGGGTGGTGCGGGCCCGGGAACGGGTCCGGCCGGAGCGGCTGCGGCCGGGGATCAAGGCGATGGTGGACTCCTTCACCGAGGCGCCCGCGATGGCGGTGGGACGGCGGGGCGACATCCTCGCGTGGAACCGCCTGGCGCACGCGCTCCTGGCCCCGCACTGGGACTTCGACGGCGCGGAGAAGCCGAACTTCATCCGCGTCGACTTCCTGGAGACGGACTTCGCGCGGCGTCTCTATGTCGACTGGGAGCAGAAGGCCCGTGACGACATCGCCTACCTGGAGGGCTCGCTGAGCCGCTTCCCCGGCGACGAGGAGCTGACCGCGCTGGTCGAGGAGCTGCTCGCGCTCAGCCCGGAGTTCCGCGCCCTGTGGACGGAGCACCCGGTGGCGAACTGCGCGACCATCGAGCGCGGCTACCGGCACCCCGAGGTCGGTGTCATGACCCTCACGACCGAGCTGCTGCGGACGCCCGACGACGAGGGCCAGGGCGTGGTGGTGTTCCAGGCGGAACCGGGCTCGCCGTCGAGCGAGCGGTTGCGGCGGCTCGCCTCGCTCGTCGCCGCGACCGCTCGCTGACGGGCACCGATCAGGCGGCCAGGCAACGCTCGGTCGGCTCGCCGGCGGACCGCCCGGCCGCCTGGACGGGACCGGTCCGCCGGAGCAGGACGCCGCCCGCGATCGCGCCGAGCAGCGCGACCGCGCCGGCCGCCAGGAAGGCGGCGTGCAGCCCGCCCAGCGTGGCGAGGGCCTCGGTGGTGGCCGGAGCGAGCGCCTCGGCGCGGGCCGCGGCGATCGCGGTGAGCCCGGCGACGCCGATCGCGCCGACGAAGGTGGGCATCTGGGCGAGGCTGCCCGCGACGCCCTGGTCGGCCGGGTCCAGGCCGGACGTGATGGTCGTGATCGCGGCCACCACGGTCAGGACGTGCCCGAAGCCCATCGTGGCGGACGTGGCCAGCAGCACGGCCAGGCCGCCGTGCGCGGGCAGGGCCGCCATCGCCGCGGTGCCCGCGGCCTGCACGGTCAGGCCGATCGCGATGGTCGCGGCCGTCCCGCGGGCGTTGATCAGCCGGGCGGCGAGGGTGCCGCCGGCCAGGGCCGCGACGCCCTCGCCGAGGAAGCCGAGCCCGGTCCGCAGCGGCGAGTAGCCGAGGACGTCCTGCATGTAGATGCTGAGCAGCAGCGTCGCGCCGCCGCACATGCCGAAGGTGACCAGGCCGACGGCCATGCCCCACTTGACGCTCGCACGGCGCAGCAGGCGTAGAGGGACGAGCGGAGCCGCGTGCCGGGCCTCGACGGCGAGGAAGGAACCGAGCAGGACCGCCGCGCCCAGCAGCGTCGCGAGCGTCGGCGCGCTGCCCCAGCCCGCGTCGCCGCCGGTGGAGATGCCGTAGACCAGGGCGAACAGCCCGCCGCTCGCGAGGACCGCGCCGGGGACGTCGAGCCGGGCCCGGCTCCGTCCGGCCGTCTCGCGGACGACCGCGACCGCGCCGAGCAGGACCAGGGAGCCGATGCCGACCAGGATCAGCATCGTCCACCGCCAGTTCAGCCCGCTGGTGATGAGGCCGCCGCCGATCGTCCCGATGACGAACCCGAGCGACAGCAGCGCGCCGTTGACACCGAGGGCCCGGGTGCGGCGCGGCCCCTCCGGGAAGGCGGCGGTCATCAGCGCGAGCGCGGTCGGTCCGATCATGGCCGCGGCGACGCCCTGCCCGGCGCGCGCCGCGACGAGCGGCCCCGGGCTCGGTGCCAGCGCCGCCGCCAGCGACATCAGGGTGAAGCCGGCCACGCCGGTCATGAACAGCCGGCGCCTGCCGAGCATGTCGGACGCGCGCCCGAACAGCGGCATCAGCGCGGCCGTCGGCAGCAGGCACGCGGTCGCGACCCACTGGAGGGCGGACGCGCCGGAGAAGCCGAGGTCGCGGCCGATCTCCGGCAGGGCGACGGTGATGATCGAGTAGTCCAGGCCGGTCATGAACGTGGCGCCGCACAGCGTGATGAGGATGAGCCAGCCGCGCGGTCCGAGCCGCGCGGTGCTCTGTGAGGTGTCTGTCGCCATGCCCTTGAGACTGCTGCTCGCGGGCAGGGCCAACCAGCGCCCTGCTGAAGGTACATCTGCCAGGTGCAGGCTCATGCCTGGACCGACTCCGCCGGTGTGCGGCTCTACAACTGCTGGCGGACGCCGGCCTCCTGCGTCACGCGCTCGACCTGCTGGCTCAGGTCCCCTTCGAGCGCGGTCCTGGCGGTCCTGCGGCGCGCCACCGGGAGGATCGTCCTGCGCATGGTGTCTTCAAGCAGGAACGCGGTTCCCGCGTAGAGCGCGATCGCGACGATCGGGATGCCGATCCATCCCGACGCGTGCTCCACGGCCGTGCTGCCGTTGATCTCGAAGATCCCGCTGAGCGTGAAGCGGGTCGCCGCCAGGAGCGCGAGCAGGAACAGCAGCGGGCGGGTCCGGACCGACGCGCTGCTCATGGCCAGCAGCATCGCGGCGACGGTGAGCAGGAAGATGCCCAGCATCGCCGAGCGTGCGCCGGGCGGGGACGACCGCATCGTGATCGCGATGGACGCCCACACGGCCCCGAGCATCAGCATGATCGTCCCCAGGCCGCCGTCCCGCGCGGCGAAGGCGATGAGCCCCGTGATGATCTCCAGCGGCGCCACGAAGGCCAGCAGGATGACCGTCAGCGGCCCGGCCTGCGCCTGCGGGACCCACTGCAGTTGCAGCGCCGTGTAGAGGACGGTGCCGACGCCGAACGCGAAGAACGCCAGCGGCGCGCTGCTGGCGATCGGCCGCAGCATCACCCGTACCAGGTCCTCCGGTGGCCCGGAGTCCTTCGCCGAGGAGGTCACGAGTCGCTCGGTACCCGTGCCGCCGCCGATCATTCATCTACCAGGGCCGATGCGGCGCGGAGAGCGCGGGGCGGGACGGATCTTTCCCCGCGCTCGCGTGTGGCGGCGGCCGGATCGGGTGATCGCACAGCTAGTGAACGCACAGGTAGTGAACGCACAGGTAGTGAACGCCTGACGACGCAGCCGACCGCAGAGGCACCCATGTCGAAGCCCGGACGACCGCCGGCGGCCCTGGCCGCCTGCGCGGTCCTCGCCATCGCCGCCCCGCCGTACGCCGTGAGCGGCGCCGCGCAGGGGCGCGCGGAGCCCGCCGTCCTCGCGCCTCCGGGGGAGGACGGCGCGTCGGAACTGGTGCGGGGCTGGCGGATCCAGTCCTCGGCCGTCGCCGGAAGCGACGGCGCGCGGATCTCCCGGCCGGGCCACCGGGTGTCCGGCTGGCTGCCGATCGGCCGTCCCGAGACGCTGATGGCGGGCCTGCTGGAGAACGGCCGCTACCCGCACGTCTTCTACTCGGACCGGTTGAGATCGGTGCCGATGCGACAGTTCGCCGTGAACTGGTGGTACCGCGACGAGGTGACGCTGCACCCGCGCCGCGATGGCCGCACCTTCCTGATCATGGACGGCGTGTCCGGCACCGCCGACCTGTGGCTGAACGGCACCCGGATCGACGGCCGCGCGCGGCTCCAGGGCTCCTACTCGCGTTTCGAGTACGACGTGACCCGGTACGTCCGCGACGGCACCAACGCGATCGCCCTCGACGTCGCGCCGAACAAGGCCAAGACCTACCTCACCGGCAGCCGCCTCGACTGGAACCCGGCCGCCCCCGACCAGGGCACCGGCCTGGAGCGCCCGCCGAAGATCGTCCAGGACGGGCCGGTGTCGCTGCGCGACGTCCACGTCGTGCAGCGCAACGCCCGCGACTTCTCCCGCTCCGACCTCACCGTCAAGGCCCTGCTGCGCAACAACACCGGGACGGCGCGGCGCGCCGAGTTCGCCGGCGCGATCGGCCGGGGCGCGACGCGGCTGCCGTTCAGGACGGCGGTGACGCTGCCGCCGCACGCCGTTCGCCCCGTCGCGCTCGGCCTGCGCCTCGACCACCCGGACGTGTGGTGGCCGTACCAGCTCGGCGGCCAGCCGCTTTACCACCTCGCCGCGCAGGTCCGCACCGGCGGGCGGGAGCGCGGCCGGTACGCCGAGGACTTCGGCATCCGCACCGTCACCTCGTCGCTGACCCGCGCCGTCCCCGGCCGGACGCACGTGCCGCACGGCTACCGGCGCTTCGAGATCAACGGCGTGCCGCTCGTGATCCGCGGCGGCGGCTGGTCGCCGGACATGTTCCTGCGCTACTCGCCCGGGAACGTCCGCGACCAGCTCGCCTACGTCAAGAACCTCGGCCTGAACGCGCTGCGGTTCGAGGGCAACTTCCCGCCCGACGACATGTTCCGGCAGATGGACCGCGCGGGCGTGCTCGCCATGACGGGCTGGCAATGCTGCGACCGCTGGGAGGACCCGTACGCCAAGTGGGGCAAGGAGCTCCAGGACAGCGCCGCCGTCCAGGCCGCGGCCGTCGCCCGCCGGTTGCGCGACCACCCGAGCGTGTTCACCTTCTTCCAAGGCAGCGACGCGGCGCCGGACGCGGCGAAGGAGTCGGTGTACGTGCCGGCGTTCGAGGCCGCGGACTGGGGCACGCCGCAGATCGCGTCCGCGGAGGACAAGGCGTCGCCGCGGCTCGGCCCGTCCGGCGCCAAGGAGGGCCCGTACAACTACGTGCCGCCGGTGTACTGGTGGAGCAACGGCCGCGAGACCGCCGCCGTGCACGACCCGTCGTACACGAACGCCGGAAGCGCGTGGGGTTTCGACACCGAGACGAGCGCGGGCACCACCGTCCCGACCCAGGACTCGCTCGACCGCTTCCTGACGCCGGCGGATCAGGCCGCGATCTGGGACCCGGTGACGGCGCGCGGTCCGCGTTCCGGCCGGGACCTCTTCCACGTGTACGCCTACAACGACTACACCAGGACCGCGCGCATGGGGCAGTACAACACCCCGCTGTGGCATCGGTACGGGCCCTGGTCCGACATGGCCGCCTACCAGCGGATCGCGCAGATGGGCGGGTACGAGGCCGCCCGGGCGCAGTTCGAGGCGTACCTCGGCAACTCCAAGGATCCGGCCAATCCGAGCACCGGCGTCATCTACTGGATGATGAACAAGGCCTGGCCGTCGCTGCAGTGGAATCTCTACAACGAGGACTTCGACCAGCCCGGTGTGTACTTCGGCGCGAAGAAGGCGGGCGAGCCGGTGCACATCATGTACGACTACGCGTCCGGTGCGGTGAAGGTCGCGAACCTGACGGGGAGGCGGCAGACCGGGCTGGCGGCGCGCGCGCGGCTGATCGACCTCGACGGCTCGGTGAAGCGGACCTCCCATGTCGCCGTCCCGGCACTGGCCACCCAGGACGTCCGGGCCGTCGCCGCCGCACGAGCACCGAAGGGCATTTCCCGTACCTACTTCCTCGAACTCACGCTGACGCGGCGCGGTGCGACCGTGAGCCGCAACGTCTACTGGCTGTCCACGAAGCAGGACGCGGTGGACTGGAAGAACACCCTCGGCAAGGGCAGCGGCGCGGCGTTCCGGCCAGACGGGTACGCGGACCTGACCGGACTGCGCCGCCTGCCGCACGCCGCCGTGCGCGCGTCGGCCGCCACCCGCCGCGACGGCGCCGACCTGGTGACCAGTGTGACCATCAAGGCGATCGGCACGGCGCCGGCCGTCTTCACCAGGGCGGACGTGCGGCGGGGCGCGCCAGGCGGGCGCCCGCTGCCCGGCGACGACCAGGTGCTGCCGATCCGCTGGGACGACAACGACGTCACGCTATGGCCTGGGCAGTCGCAGACCCTGACCGCCCGCTACCGTGCCGCCGACCTGCGCCGCGCCGTCCCGGTCGTCAGCCTGGCCGGGACGAACCTGCCGCTGCGCACCGTTCCCGCCGCGCCGCGGACGTGAGCGCGTGCCTCACGGCCCGGCCGCGGCGAGCGCGATGGCGCCGATGAGCGCGGCGTCGTCGACGAACCGGGCCGTCACCACCTCCGGCGGGAACGGGACGGCCCGCGCGACGGTCGCGCGGATCGCCGGAAGCAGCGACGGCTCGGCGGCCATGCCGCCGCCGAGGACCACCCGTTCGGGGTCGAGCGTGGTCGCGAGGTTGGCGACCGCCAGGCCGAGCGTCCCGGCGGTGTCGTCCAGCAGCGCCGCCACCCGCGGGTCGTCCCGGCGGGCGAACAGTCCGGCGGCCGTCACCGCCTCGCCGAGGACGGCCGAGGCCCGCGCGGCCAGGCCGCTGCCCGAGGCGTACTCCTCCAGCGGCGCGCGGCCGTCCGCGCACCCGGGCTCGCCGCGCCGCCGCAGCAGGTAGCCGATCTCGCCGGCGGCGCCGTGCGCGCCCGGCACGACGCGCCCGCCGACGACGATCCCCGCGCCGAGGCCGGTGCCGAGGTTCACGTAGACGCCGGTGCCGACGCCCGCGAGCCGCCCCCAGCGCGCCTCCGCGGCGGTGGCCGCGTTCACGTCGTTGTCGATGCGCACGGGCACGCCGAGGTCGCCGGAGACCAGGTCGGGCAGCGGCAGGTCCTCCCAGCCGGGGACGTTGGGCGCCAGCCGCACCCGCCCGTCCCGGACGACGCCGAACGTCGAGACGCCCACCGCGGTCAGCGTGCCGGGGGTCGCGGCGACGAGGCGGTGCGCCGCGTCCAGCGCCCGGCGCACCACCCGCTTCGCGCCGTCCGCGGCCCGGGTCTCCAGGCGGGCGCGGCGGAGCGGCGTCCCGGCCGCGTCGGCGGTGGCCAGCGCGACCTTGGTCCCCCCGAAGTCGATCGCCAGGATCATGCGGCCTGCGGCTCCGCGCCGCCGGGTTCGGTGAAGGGCTCGCTGATCTCCTTCGGCCCGAACGGCCAGATCCGCTCCAGCCGCGCCCAGACGAGGTACGCGACGACGCCGGCCGCGAGCCAGACCAGCGACAGCACGATCGGCTTGGTGCCCGCCGACTTGTAGATGTAGATCCAGCCGGCCAGCGCGACCAGGCTCGGCAGCGGGTACAGCCACATCCGGTACGGACGGGGCAGGTCCGGCTGCCGGCGCCGCAGCACGGTCAGGGCGACGACCTGCGCGACCGACTGCACCAGCACGAACACGGCCGTCAGCATGCTGATGACGTCGGTCAGCGTGAACAGCGAGCCGATCGCCGTGATGACGCCCATCGCGTACAGCCCGAACGTCGGGAACTTCAGGCGCGGGTGCAGCCGCGCGAACCACGGCAGGAACAGCTTGTCGCGGGCCGCGTTGTAGGGCACGCGCGAACCGCCGAGGAGCCCGGCGAACACCGACGCGAACGCCGTGACGATGATCCCGACCGTGAAGACCTGCGCGGCGCCCTTGCCCCACGTCCTCTCCAGGACGAGGGACGCGAACGAGCTGGACTCCTGCGTCTTCTCCCACGGGATGACGCCGAGGATCCCGACCTGGAGGAGGAAGTACAGCGTCATCATGCCGAGGATCGAGAAGATGATCGCGCGCGGGATCACCCGGCCCGGCTGTCGGACCTCGGCCCCGAGGTAGGCCGCCGTGTTGTAGCCGAGGTAGTCGTACACGGCGATGACGAGCCCGGCGCCGAGCCCGTGGAAGAACTTCGACCCCGCGTCGTGCGGGTAGGTGAACGCCAGGTCGGAGTGGAAGTGCGTGAACGCGGCGAGGATGACTCCGAGCACCGAGACCAGCATGACGACGAAGAAGACCGTCGTGAGCAGCCCGATGTCGCCGATCTTCCGGTACAGCGCCGCGACGACGACCGCGACGACGGCGATCGCGAGGACGTGCCCGCCGGTCGACAGGCCGGAGCCGTCCACGAGCGAGGGCCACAGGTAGCCGGCGTACTGCACGAGCCCGATGACGCCGGTCGACATGATCAGCGGGATGAACAGCACCGCCGACCAGACGAACAGGAACGGCATCAGCCGGCCGGTGCGGTACTGGAACGCCTCGCGCAGGTAGAGGTAGGTGCCGCCGGCGCCGGGCATGGACGCGCCGAGCTCCGCCCAGACCAGGCCGTCGGCCAGCACGATCAGCGCCCCGACCAGCCAGCCGAACATGGCCTGCGGCCCCTCCATCGTGGAGATCATCGCAGGGATGGTGACGAACGGCCCGATGCCGCACATCTGGGTCATGTTCACGGTGGTGGCCTGGAACACGCCGAGCCGCCGTTCGAACCCCGAGCCCGCGGGAGCGGTCATCTCGGTCCTCCCTTCCTCGTGACCGGACGCCTCGCCCCCGCTCGACGTCGATGCGAATGTAAGGGAGGCTCCCTAACAAATCAACACCCGAGGCGTGCGCCGTGCCGGGATATGTCAGTCTTTACACGTGCCGAGCCGGGAGACCGCCAACACCACCAGCGTGCTGCGGATCATGAACGAACGCGCCGTCTACGAGCAGATCCGCCTGCTCGGGCCGGTGTCGCGCCCGCAGCTCGCCGCGGCGACCGGGCTGTCCAAGCCCACGATCTCGCTCGCGCTCGCCGACCTGGAGCGCGTCGGCCTGGTCAAGGCGATCGGCCGCCGCACCGGCGGCGCCGGACGGTCCGCCCGGCTGTACGGCATCCGGCCCGAGACGGGCTGGGTGATCGGGCTCGACGTCGGCCGGGAATGGATCCGCGCGGCGCTCGCCGACCTGTCCGGCGAGATCGCGGTCCGCGAGGACGTCCGCTCGGTCGGCGCCGACGGGAGCACCGAGCCGGCCGCGCTCATCGACCGGCTCGGCCGGATCGTCGACGACCTGGCGAAGGCCGCGGACGGGGCCGTCACCAGCATCGTGCTCGGCACCCCCGGCGTCCACGACGTCGAGAACCGGCGCCTCCGGCTGGCGCCCAACCTCCCCGGCTGGGACGAGCCGGGCGTCACCGGGCGGCTCGCGCGGCGGCTGCCCGCGCCCTGCACCATCGAGAACGACATCGACCTGGCCGCGCTGGGGGAGCAGGGGTACGGGCTGGGCGCCGGCGTGCCGCACTTCGCGTTCGTGTCGATCGGCACCGGCATCGGGATGGGGATCGTCCTGAACGGCGAGCTGCACCGCGGCGCCCGCGGCGCGGCCGGGGAGATCGCGTGGCTGCCGTTCGGCGAGGCCGACCCCCGGGAGACCCGCTCGCACGGGATGCTGGAGTCCGTCGCGTCCGGCCCCGGCGTCGTCGCCGCGGCGAAGCGGCTCGGCATGACCGGGCCGATCACCGCCAAGCGCGTCTTCGACGCGGCCCGGGCCGGCGACCCGCTCGCGGCGGAGGCCGTCGCGCACGAGGCCGGGCACGTCGCCCGTGCGCTGGCCAGCGTCGTCGCGCTCCTCGACCCCGACCTGATCGTGCTGGGCGGCGGCATCGGCGGGCACGGCGCCGACGTGCTCCTCGGCGCCGTGCGCGACCGCCTCGAGGCGATGACCCCGCTCGGCGCGCCGCGCGTCGAGGTCTCCGCCCTCGGTGACGACGCCGTCGTCCTCGGCGCCCTGGCCACGGGCCTGGAGACGGCCCGCGACCTGGTCTTCGCCCGTGCCGTGACCGAGGCCTGAACCGGCGCCGCCGCCGAGGGCTTCACGAGGGCCGACGGCTTCACGAGGGTCGACGGCTTCACGAGGGCCGGCGGCTTCAGGGCGTCGGCAGGTCCAGCTTGGAGGGCAGGGCCTCCAGCAGGTCCGCCTGCCGTGCCGGGTGCACGTCCAGGAGGTTGGTGGCGATGTGCATCTCATCGGCGCCGACCCCGGCGGCCCGATCGAGATTCCGCAGCGTGGCGTCGATGAAGTCGGCGGTGGACACGTCGGTGCCGGGCGGGGCGGCGAAGGTGCTGACGAGGACGGTCCCGTCGCCGCCCGCGTCGCGGTACCAGCGGACCTGGGTCCGGGTGTCGTCCCAGTTCACGGCGGTGGTGACGAAGCCGTCGCCGATCCGGGCGGCGCGCTCGACGGTGCGGCGGGTGATCGCGCCGAACAGGACGGGAATGCGGTCGCCGTACGGCTTCGGGCCGATCTTGGAGGCGGGGATCCGGTAATGCTCGCCGTGGAACTCGACCGGGTCGGGACCCCAGCAGGCGCGCATCGCGGCGACGTGCTCGGCGAACCCGGCACCGCGCCGTGCGGCGGGCACTCCGGCGGCCGTGAACTCCTCGGGGATGTAGTAGGGGGCGAGCCGGGTGCCGCCGCCCTGCCCGATGCCGGCGACCACCCGGCCCCGGGACAGCTGGTCGAGGGTGGCGAGCCGGCGCGCCACGACGACGGGCGGCTGGAAGATCGTGTTCAGGATCGCGGTCGTCAGCCGGACCCGCCGGGTGTGCGCGGCCGCCCAGGTCAGCACCTCCAGGACGTCCCACGGCGCCGAGTCGGGCAGGCCGGCGTCGTTGGTCCAGTGCGGGCCGACGGGGGTGAGGAGCCGGTCGCTGACCGACACGGCGTGGAAGCCGGCCCGCTCGGCGGCCTGCGCGACCGTGACGACGGCGTCGGGTCCGGCGTGCGGGCCGAAGTGCTGGAGGGTGACTCCGAGGCGGGGCAGGTCCATCGCGTGATCTCCGTTCATGGTCGCCGGGCATGCGCCCAGGCGAAGGCGTCCTTCCCGGATAGGTCGGAGCCGTCTCGCCGTTCTTGCGCTCTCCGGAGCAGAAATCGGCGACGGATTCCCGGCGCGGCGGGCCGGAGGGTCAGTCCGGCCGACGCAGGCCCGCGATGAGGAGCGCCACCAGCCGGCGGGCGTCGTAGCGGGGATCGCTGTCCGCGCCGATGCACAGGTTCCCGACGCCGCGCATCAGCTCGTAGGCCTCAAGGCCGGGGCGGATCTCGCCGGACGCGGCGGCGGCGTCGAGCAGCCGGGCGCACACGGGCACGAGGCGGTCGAGGAAGTAGGCGTGCAGCGCCTCGAAGCCCGCCTCGTCCGACTGCAGCACGGCGGCGAGCCCGTGCTTGGTGACCAGGAAGTCGACGAACATCTCGATCCAGCGACCCAGCGCGGCGTGCGGGGTCGGGCCGTCTTCGAGCAGCGCCGGGCCGGCCTCGGCGCAGGCCTCGATCTGGTGCCGGTAGACGGCGATGATGAGGTCCGCCCGCGTCGGGAAGTGCCGGTAGATCGTGGCCGTCCCGACGCCCGCCTCGGCCGCGATGTCGCGCACCGGCGCCTCCACGCCCGACGCGACGAAGACCGCGGCGGCCGCGTCCAGCAGGGCCTCCTTGTTGCGCCGGGCGTCCGCCCGCTTGGGACGGGCGGTGCGGTCCGCCTCCCGCTCGCTGCCGCTCACCGAGCCCTCCACCTCCGGATTGCTAAACGGGACAGCGTCCCGTATGTTCGAAACGGGACAACGTCCCGTTTGTTCATGATGGCAGACCCGGGCGCGGCCACCAAGCCGGGCCCTCCTAGAAAGGCTTTTCCATGCCCGATTCGAACGTGGCGACCGCTCCGGTCGTGTCCGTGAAGCCGGTCGTGCTGCCCGCACCCGGACGCGGTGCGGATCTCCAGGTCCGCGTGTCCGCGCCCGTGACGGGGCACGACCTGCCGGTCGTCGTCTTCTCGCACGGCTTCGGCTGGTCGATGGACGGCTACGCGCCGCTGGCCGACTTCTGGGCCGCCGCCGGTTTCGTGGTCGTCCAGCCCACCCACCTGGACTCCAGGACGCTCGGCCTGCCCGCCGATGATCCCCGCACGCCGCTGATCTGGCGCATCCGGGTGGAGGACCTGAAGCGCGTCCTCGACCGGCTCGATCTCGTCGAGGCCGCCGTGCCGGGCCTCGCCGGACGGCTGGACCGCCGCCGCGTCGCCGTGGCCGGGCACTCCTGGGGAGCGCAGACGGCGAGCATGCTGCTGGGAGCACGGGTGCTCGACGCCGGTGGCGTCCCCGGGGAGGACATGTCCGATCCCCGGGTGACGGCGGGCGTGCTGCTCGCCCTGACCGGCCTCGGCGGGGACGACCTGTCCCCGTTCGCGGCCGAGCACTTCCCGTTCATGAACCCGTCCTTCGACGGCATGGCCGCGCCGGCCCTCGTGATCGCGGGGGACGAGGACCGGTCGCCGCTCTCGGTCCGCGGCCCGGACTGGTTCACCGACCCGTACTTCCTCAGCCCGGGGAGCAAGAGCCTGCTGACCCTCTTCGGGGCGGAGCACTCGCTCGGCGGCATCCCCGGTCACGGCGTCGCGGAGACGACCGACGAGAGCCCCGAGCGCGTCGCGCTGATCCAGCGGCTCACCACCGCCTACCTGCGCAGCGCCTTCGACCCCGAGGACGGGGCGTGGCTCGCGGCGTGCGCCGAGCTGGAAGGCGACCCGCAGCCGCTGGGGAAGATCCAGAGCAAGTGACCGCTCCCCGCCGAGCGCGGCTCGGCGGGGAAGATCAGGG